>DASTLD010000462.1:0-10582 GCA_035715345.1 Longimicrobium sp. | reverse complement strand
CCGCACGCGGTCCTCGCGGCGGAGCTGGGCCAGCGCCGTCTCGGCCTGCACGTTCGCCTCCTCCACCAGCGCATCGGCCAGGCGCTGTGGGAGCCGCCGCCGCACCAGCGAGCCCACGGTCGCCGCCGTGCGGTCGCGCATGAGCGCTTCCCAGCCCGCCGCGTCCAGCTCCGTCCAGCGCACCAGGATGGGCTGCGGCCGCGCCGACCCGCGCGAGCGCACGGCCAGGTGCGACACGTCCAGCACCGTGGGCCCGCTGTAGCCGCGGTGGGTGAAGAGGAATCCGCCGTCCGCGGTAAGCGCGCCCTTCTCCAGCGGCGCCTCCAGGTGCACGGAGAGGGAGATGCCGGCCAGCGGCGCGTGCACGGGCGGGTCCGCGGTCAGCGGCGTGAGCGCGGGATAGGTCTCGTTGACCGCGTGCCCCAGCTGCCGGGCGATGCGCCACCCCGTGCCGTCGCTGCCCGTCGCGGGGACGGAGAGCCCGCCCGCGGCCAGGACGACGGCGGCGGCCTCCATCTCCCGCCCGCCCTCCAGCACCACCCGCCAGGGCCCGTCCCCCACCGGCGGGCGCAGCCCCACCACCGTCTGCCCGAAGCGCGTCTCCGCCCCGCGCCGCTGCGCCAGGGCGACCAGCCCGTCGCGGACGTCGCGCGCCCGGTTGGACTCGGGGAAGAGCTTGCCCGTCTCCGGCTCCAGCACCAGGCGGGTGCCGACCTGCTCCTCGAAGAAGCGGCGCTGCTCCGGCAGCGGCCAGGAGAGCAGCATCTTCTTGAGCGTGTTGCGGGACGATTCGGTGAAGTACTGCCCCGGCTCCACGCGCGACGGCAGCACGTTGCACCGCCCGCCGCCGCTGATGAGGATCTTGCGCCCGCCGTCCCTGGTGCGCTCCAGCAGCACCGTGCGCGCCCCTGCCTCCGCGGCAAAGATGGCCGCCATGGTCCCCGCCGCCCCCGCGCCCACGACCACGACGGGCAGGTCGCGCGGAGTCGGCGAGCGTGGAGCGGGCGTGGACAAATCGGCGTCGGGTTCGGGGGAATGGCGTTCGGGGCGGGAGAATAGCGGGTCGGTGCGGCGGGCGGGAGGGCCCTCACCCTGCGTGCCCCGCCGGCGCGCGACTTCGTCGCGTCCGTCGGTGCACGCTGTCCCTCTCCCACAAACTGCGTGGGAGAGGGAGTACGCTTGTTCGCGATGCACCCTACCGTGGCACGGCAGGCCCAGTAGAGACGCCCCGGCGGGGCGTCTCTACCATGGAAATGCGATGGTCTGCGCCACCTCGCACGGCACTCTCCCGTTCAGTCCGCGCAGGCGGACTTCGTGTTGTTTCAGGCGCGGTTTCAACCGCCGGCCGGATGGCGGCGCCGGGCACCGAACCCACCGCTCCGCCGGCCTCCTCAGCGTCCTCTCTTTTGAACCTCCGCGCCCTCTGCGTGAGATGCAGTTCAAAACAAAACCAGCCCCCGCGCCGGAGCACGGGGGCTGGATCGAATCGCTGCCTGCGATCAGGCGGAGGTCAGGTGCGGAAGCCGCTCACCAGCTCGCGCATGCGCTCGGCGGCGTGCAGCAGCTCGGCGCTGCTGGCGGACATCTCCTGGGTGGCCGCGGACTGCTCCTCGGCGGCCGCGGAGACCTCCTCGGCGCTGGCGGCGTGCGATTCCGAGGTGCTGCTCACCTCCACCACCGCCGACTCCACCCCCACCATGGCTTCCTGGTTGCGCTCCACGGCCACCTGCACCTGGTCCGCTGCCACGCGCACCCCATCCACCGCGGCCAGGATCTGCTCCAGCGCCGCGTCCGCCCCGCGCGAGACCTCCTCCACGTCCGCCACCTTCTCCGTGCCGCGGCCCATGGTGGTCACCACCTCCTCGATGCGCGTGCGGATGCCGTGCACGTTCTGCGCGACCTCCTGCGCGGCGCGGGCGCTGCCCTCCGCCAGCTTGCGCACCTCCTCCGCCACCACCGCGAAGCCGCGCCCGTGCTCGCCCGCGCGGGCGGCCTCGATGGCGGCGTTCAGCGCCAGCAGGTTGGTCTGCCGCGCGATGGCGGTGATGGTCTCCACGAAGCGGTCGATCTGCAGCGAGGCCTGCTCCAGCTCCGTGACCTTGCCGGCGCTGTCCTGCACCACGGAGCGGATCTCCAGCAGCCGCCCCAGCGCGCTGTTGACCTCGCCGCGGCTCTGCTTGGCCACGCTGTAGATCTGCTCGGAGAGCGAGGTCACCATCTTGGACGAGTTGGCGATCTCCTCCGACCGCCGCCCCATCTCCTCCAGCGCGTCCTTGGTGGCCTGCAGCCCGTGGCTCTGGCTCTCCGCGCCGCTCGCGATGCCCACCATCGCGGTGGCCACCTCGCCGCTGGACGCCGCCACCTCCTCGCTGATGCTGGACAGGTCGCTGGCGAAGTTGGAGATGCGCTCCGCCGTGCCCACCGTCTCGCCCACGATGGTGCGCAGCTGCCCGGCCATGCCCTCGAAGGCGCCCGCCAGCGCCTGGAACTCGCGCGTCATGCCGGCGGTGTTGCCGTTCAGGCTCAGCCGCAGGTCGCCCTCGCCGAGCTGGCGCGCGGCGTCCACCAGCGTGCCCAGCGGCTTCTGCACCTGCCGCACGGCCACGTAGATCAGCAGCGCCGTGGCCAGCGCCGCGAAGAGCGCCAGCAGCAGCAGCAGCAGCTTCCAGCGGGCGGACTCCTTCTCCATCTCGCGCGCGGCGGCGGCCACCTTCTGCGCCTGCGCCGCGCTGACCTCGCGGATGCCCTCCTCCAGCTGCTGCGTCTGCGGCCGCACGGCGGCCACGCGGCGCAGGGCGCCGTCGCGGTCGCCCACGTCCTGCTGCGCGTGCGCCAGCGAGTACTGCACCTCGATCTGCGAGTGCTGCTGCTCGATGGCGACGATCTGCGTCTGCTCCGCCGGCGACAGGTTCTCCAGCTCGCGGTACTTGCGCCGCTGCTCGTGCGCCCGGCGGCCGTAGTCGCTGAAGGCGTTCTGGTACTCCTGCGCGGGCGTCACCAGGTAGCGCTCGCCGGCCGCGATCTGGTTGAGGATCAGCGACTCCAGCGCCGTGCCGATGTCGGCGCTGGTGCGTAGCGCGTCCATGCGCTCCTCGATGGCGTTGGTCAGCCGGCTCAGGCTGATGTAGCTGACGATGGCGCCCACCAGCGTGAGCCCCACCACCAGGATGCCGCCGAAGACCAGGCGCCCCGTGAGGGTCGGAAAGAAGCGCGAGCCGAAGGCGTCCAGCCCCTTGCGCCGCCAGCGCCGCCGCCCGCCGCCGCCGTCCCCGCCGGCGTTGGGCGTGGGGGCGCGCCACGCGTCCGCGGCGTGCACGTTCTCCCGCTCGGGAGCCAGTACCGTGTTCACTGTCCCCTCCCCTGGAGAACGATGCGGCCGTCCTGGATGACGCCGACCGCGATCTGCTTGTCGCGCGGGTCGCCGTTGGCGTCGAACGCCACGCGGCCGCCCACGCCCTCGAACGCCGGATGCCGGTCGCCGCTGCCCGTGCGCTCCAGGCAGGCGCGGACGGCCTCGCGGTCCAGGCTGCCCCGCTCCATGCACCCGGCCAGCAGCAGCACCGCGTCGTACGCCAGCGCCGCCGCGGAGTCCGGGTCGTCGCCGTACTTGCGGCGGAAGCGCTGCGCGAAGTCGCGCGCCCGGGGCGAGGCGTCCGCGTGGAAGAGCACGCCCACCGTGGTGCCGTTGAACTCCGGCCCCATCCCCACCAGCCCCTCCAGGCCGTCGCCGCCCACGAAGCGCGGCGCCATGCCCAGGCCGTGCGCCTGGCGGATGACCCGCGCGGCGGCGTCCTGCAGCGTGGCCACGAACACCAGGTCCGACCCGTAGGCCCGCATGCGCATCAGGTACGGCGTCACGTCCGCCGTGGAGTCCATCATCGGGTTGTACGCCGTGACCCCGCCCGCCTGGCGCAGCGCCGCCGCGAAGGGCTGGGCCAGGCCGCGGCCGTACTCGTCGTTGGCGTAGATGACCGCCACGCGGCCGCCCATGCCGCGCACCGCGCCGGCCAGCGCCACGGAGTTGGCGGAGTCGCTGGACGCCATGCGGAAGATCCACTCGTCCAGCTTGCTGATCTCCGGGCTGGTGGCGGTGGTGGCCACCGCGGCCAGCTTGCCCGAGTAGTTCTCCGCCGCCTTCAGCGTCACGCCGGAGTAGACGTGGCCCACGACCGCCAGGATCCTGGCGTCGTTCACCAGGCTGTCCGCCACGGCCAGGCCCACGTTGGCGTCGCCCCGGTCGTCCACCAGGCGCATGCGGAGCGTGCGGCCGTGGATGCGGCGCTGGTTGACCTCCTCCAGGGCCAGCTGGGCGCCCTGCCGCGAGCGGACGCCGTAGATGTCGGGCTTGCCCTGCCCGTCCGTCATGGGCGCGGCAAGGCCGATCCAGAGCTCGCCGCCGCCGCCGCCGCGCTGGCAGGCGGGGAGCAGCGCGAGCGTGGCCAGGAGGGCGGCGGTGCGTGCGCGGGTCCGTCGCGCGTGCGCGGGCCGCGGGGGGTGCAGACCGGCCAGGGACATGCGGATTGCGTTGCTGGGGGCTGACTGCCCGGGGCAAGGACTACGGTTGGGGAGAGAAGCCAAGCTACGCTTGCGCCAAGGAGTTGTCAACAATGCGCCGCCCCCCCGCGGGACGGAACGGACGGCGGCGTTTGCGCCGTCGGCATCCGGGTGTTAGAGGGATGTGAACGGCGGTCGGGGAGCGATCCGGACGAACACGGGGGCGACGGGGATGCGGGACGGCGGCGGGGCGGAGGCGCGCGGGTGACGGCGCACGAGGAGGAGCTGCACCGGGGGTACGACGCGCGCCTGCTGGGGCGGCTGCTGGGCTACCTGCGCCCGTACCGGCTGGCGGTGGCGGGCGCGGTCCTGCTGCTGTTCGCGGGCGCGGCCATCGAGCTGGCGGGCCCGTACCTGACCAAGCTGGCGCTGGACCGGGCCATCCCGGACCGCGACCTGGGGCTGCTGGGCACGCTGGTGCTGCTGTACTTCGCCGCGCTGGTGCTGGCCTTCTTCGCGGAGTACGCCAGCACCCTGGCCACCGCCTGGCTGGGCCAGCGCATCATGTTCGACCTGCGGGTGGAGATCTTCGCGCACCTGCAGCGGCTGTCGCTGCGCTACTTCGACCGCAACCCGGTGGGGCGGCTGATGACGCGCGTCACCAGCGACGTGGAGGCGCTCAACGAGGCCTTCTCCGCCGGGCTGGTGACCGTCTTCGGCGACGTCTTCACCATCGTCTTCATCTTCGCCGCCATGCTGCGGCTCAACTGGCGGCTGGCGCTGGTGACCTTCGCCGTCCTCCCCCTCGTCTTCCTGGCCAGCTTCGTCTTCCGCGCGCTGATCCGCAAGGCGTACCGCGACATCCGGGTGCGGCTGGCGCGCATCAACGCCTTCACGCAGGAGCACGTCAGCGGCATGCGCGTGGTGCAGCTCTTCGGGCGGGAGAAGCGGGTGATGGAGCGCTTCGCCGCCGTCAACCAGGACCACCTGGACGCGCACCTGCGCTCCATCACCTACTACGCGCTCTTCTTTCCCGTCATCGAGGTGCTGACGGCCATCGCCCTGTCGCTGATCCTGTGGTACGGCGGGGCGCAGACGCTGCGCGGGACGGTCACGGTGGGCGTGGTGGCCGCCTTTCTCCAGTACACGCGCCGCTTCTTCCGCCCCATCCAGGACCTGTCGGAGAAGTACAACGTGCTGCAGGGGGAGCTGACCGTGGGCGTGCTGGCGGCGTTCCTCCAGTACACGCGGCGCTTCTTCCGCCCCATCCAGGACCTTTCCGAGAAGTACAACCTGCTGCAGGGCGCCATGGCGGCCGCCGAGCGCATCTTCGAGCTGCTGGACACGGAGCCGGAGATCCGCGACGACCCGCGCCCGCTGCACCTGCCCGCGCCCGGACGGGGGGAGATCGAGTTCCGCGACGTGTGGTTCCGCTACGAGCCGGACGGCGAGTGGGTGCTGCGCGGGGTCAGCTTCCGCGCCGCGCCGGGGGAGCGCGTGGCCATCGTCGGCGCCACGGGGGCGGGCAAGAGCACCATCATCAGCCTGCTGATGCGCTTCTACGAGCCCAGCCGGGGAGAGATCCGGTTCGACGGGGTGCCGGTGCACCGCGCGCCCGTGCGCGAGCTGCGCGACCGCGTCAGCCTGGTGCTGCAGGACGTCTTCCTGTTCAGCGAGGACGTGCGCGCCAACATCCGCCTGGGCCGCGCGGACATCGGCGACGGGCGGGTGCGGGCGGCGGCGGAGCGGGTGGGGGCGGACCGCTTCGTGGCGCGGCTGCCGCGCGGCTACGAGCAGCCGCTGGGCGAGCGCGGCACCTCGCTGTCCGTGGGCGAGCGGCAGCTGGTCTCGTTCGCGCGGGCGCTGGCGTTCGACCCGCTGGTGCTGGTGCTGGACGAGGCCACCAGCTCGGTGGACTCCGAGCTGGAGGCGCAGATCGACGCGGCGCTGGCGGAGCTGATGCGGGGGCGCACCTCGCTGGTCATCGCGCACCGCCTGTCCACGGTCCAGGGCGCGGACCAGATCCTGGTGCTGCACCACGGCGAGGTGCGCGAGCGCGGCACGCACCTGGACCTGCTGCGCGCCGGGGGCCTGTACGCGCGCCTGTACGAGCTGCAGTTCGTGCGCACGGCGGCGCACGCGCCCTGAACGGAAAGGACGGGGATTGCCTGGGATGCGGGCTCCCGCGCCGCCCCCACCCGCTCGCTCGGGTCCGCATCGTTCCCCACGCCGCCGTACCTCCTGCGTTCCCCCGCGTCCTCCGCGGCTCCGCGCGAGGCCGTCGTCTCCTACGGCACGTCCAGGTCGAACGCGGCGGTCTGCACCCGGCCGGCGCGCCGGACCTGCACCCACACGCGGTAGCGCCCCGCCTTGGGGAACTCGTAGGGAAAGGAGACGACACCCGGCTCCTCCGCCGCGTGGGCCGCGTGCGCGTTCCCGCCCGCGCGCAGCACCAGGCGCCCGGACGCGTCGCGGGCGGTGTCGCCGCGGGCGCGCTGGTCGAAGAGCTGCTGCGACGCCAGGGAGACGGTGCCCATCGGGTGCAGGTGCACGAACACCGTCCCGTCCGCGCGCGTCACCACCGCGTGCGCCATCATCCCCATGTACGGCTCCAGCACCGCAGGCCGCCCGTCCGGCGCCGTCACCCGGAAGCGCAGCGTGGTCTCGCGCCCGGCGTGCGGCCTGTCGCCGCTCATCTCCCAGCGCATCCGCCCGCCGTCCGCCAGCGCCGCCTCGCCGCTGACGGACGCGGCGCCCGCGTGCCAGGAGTCGTCCGGGTCCAGCCCGCCGCCCGCGTGCCCCGCCGGCACCTGCACCGTGTCCACCAGCGTGCGCGTGAACCCGCTCTCGTGCACCACGTCGCCGTACACGCGGTAGCGGCCGGGCGGCAGCGCGGGCAGGCCGGTGCGGAAGGTGAACGAGTCCGCCTTCACGGGATGCAGGTGGGCGAACACGTCCAGCGCCGGCTCGCGCACCAGGAACATGTGCATCAGCTTGCCGTGGTCCGGCACGATGGGCGTGGGGGGATTCCGCCGCCACAGCGTGTCCACGATCGTGAAGCGGAGAACCCGTCCCTCCGTCGTCGCGTCCACCCTGCCCTCCATCGCCATGGGGCGATGCAGGCCGGCGCGGTACGCCGCGTCCTCGCCGTCCCACCACTTCTTGCCCGCCGTCAGCACCAGCACCATCAGGCCCGCCGAGACGGCCGCCGCCACGCGCGCCTTCGTGCGCCGGCGCGCGTCGGGCTGCTCGCCGGGCGGGAGCTGGCCCTCGCGCACGGCGGAGCCCACGATGCTCACGGCGCCCACCAGCAGGAAGAGGCCGAGGCCCGTGAGCACCCACCCCATCCCCGCCGGCATGTCCTTGATGCGCGTGGCCACGGGTCCGATAGGCACCATCACCACTCCGCGCCCCGCCGCGCCCTCCACCCCCACGCGCACGCTGTACGAGCCCTGCGTCATGAACCAGATGGGCGACGCGTACAGCCCCTCCTCGCCCGCGACCGGCTTCGCCTCGTCGGCGGGCGGGGCACCGTTGGGATACGCCCAGAACACCGGCTGCACCGTCACGCGCCGCACCCCGCCGCCGGTGACGCGCACGGACACCTCCGCCTGGCCGGGGATGACCTCGGGCGGGCGGATGACCACGCGCACCGGGTACGATCCCGCGCGGCCCTGGAAGGCGACGGTCGGGCTGCCCACGTGCGCCGCCAGCGGCACCGACGCCGCTAGCACCGCGGCGATGGCGAGAATGCGGCGCATCATCGGCGCACCCTCCGCATCCACTCGCCCCAGCCCAGGCCGATGCGCGCCGACACCAGGCTGATGCCCAGTGCGATCGCGAGCCCCGTGATCATCCCGCCCGTGCCGCCGCCGTAGTCGTCGAACTCCCACGGCCGCAGCCCGCCGTAGTCCGAGGTCAGGTGCGAGCCGAAGAACCAGTTGCGCGCCAGGGGCGACATCAGGAAGTCCGCGAAGATCCACTGCACCGCCAGCAGCACCGCGAAGAACGTCGTGCCGAGCGCCGCCGCCAGCGCCCAGCGGTTCCATCGCTCGCCGCGCCGCGCCAGCAGGTCCATCGCGAACGCGGGCGCGACCAGGAGCAGCGGGAAGTCCGGCGCGACGAGATAGTCGACCATGTGCTCGATGGGGCCCAGCCGGGGCGTCGCGGGAAAGCGCGGGAACACCCAGATCATCGCCATCACCGTCAGCGTGTAGACCGCCGCCGCCGCCGTGAAGCGCCAGCGCAGCCGCGACGCCCACGCCATGCCGATCAGGAAGAGCGGGTAGATGCCGCACGCCACCTGGTAGAAGAGCGGCTGGTGCATCAGCTCGCGGTACTGGTACTCCCACGACATGATGGCCACGTTCAGCAGCACCAGCCCCGCCGTGACCGCGTAGGCGACGCGGTAGAAGCGCTCCCCGTCCGCCGCGTCCCCGCGGTTCTGCAGCGCCAGCACCTGCAGCAGCGCGCCGAGCTGGATGGCCCAGATGCCCAGCGCCAGCACCGTGTGCGGCGGGCTAAGGATCTCCACGTCCAGGCCGTAGGCGTTGTGCCACCAGTCGTCGAACGGGGCGGAGGTGAGCATGGCGAAGGTGCCCCAGATGGCCACCCAAGCCCCCAGCGGCCCGCGGAAGAAGCGCCAGAAGCGGACGGACGCCGCGCGCTCCGCCTCCGTCCCCGCGAAGCTGGTCCGCAGCACCACCACCGCGCACGCCAGCCCCGCCACGATGCCGCCCAGGTAGATGGACACGTGCGGCGGCGACAGGAACGAGTCGCGCCCGATGCTGCGGTGCCACGACACATCCCAGTACACCCCCAGGATCACCGCGAACGACGCGAACACCATCGCCGGCACGTGCCACGGCACCGCCGGCGCCGCGCTGGCTGCCGCCTGCTCACGTGCTTTCACCGCGAGCGGCGGCGCTGCTGTGGTCGATGACATACGAGGGCGGGCTCCGGGGCTAAGGGATGAGAAGCTGCGGGTGGGGGCATCCGGCGGGATTGGATGCGCGGTCTACGCCAAAGGTTTGCGCCTTCGCGGAGTCGGTGCGAGGAGCGGACACCTGGGACGCGGGCGGGGTCGTTTACGGACGATGCCGCAACGGGTTTCAGCGCGTGAACGGTGGGCCTGGGACAGGGCCCGCCATCCCTCGATGACGGCCGCGAACGACCGTTGATAACTACCAATTATGGTTACTTTCGAGGATGGACAGCAGAAAGCGGATGAGAAATCGATCTGGCATCTGCTGGTGCGCGATTTTTACTGGATCCCGCCTGATAACGCTGTCGTGAAGGTGTTGCCTTCCCGGCGTAAATCAGAGCATGGGAAAGTAAAATTCCAGCTCTTTGAAGTTATGTTCGCCACATTGATGGCTGAATTGCGCTCAGACTACCAGTGGTTCGTGAGCCCAAACCGCGCAGATGAAGGAACCGATTTTATCGGCCGGTCGCAATTCCTCCAGTCCGAGGCTCTTGGGATTGCGGCATCAATTACAGTTGGCGGCCAATGCAAGAAGCGAGAAAAGGTGAATGATATCGTGCAGGAAGTCGGGGGCAGTCTGCTGCGGATGGCAATGGCGGAGAACCCCACCTTCTTCATTGTCGCACTGGCTGCCAACTTGGAGAAGAAGCGGATCGGCGATGCTAAGGGAATCATCGAACACACCCACAAAAGAGAATGTCAGATTTTGGAGCGGCGCCAGATTGAGGCGCTTTTTTCGTCTCACATGGCGGTGATGCACCCGCTCCTCGTAGAGGCGCTAGATTCTAGCGAGATAGAGCAGGTGCTCGCTTACTTTAGAGGCCGCTCACTCCAGAACTCCGGATTGTACGAGATATCCGCCAAGGCTCCTGAACGCGTCCTCGCGGGGGAGCCTTTTATTGTTGATGTCGAAATCCGCGGCATGATCGAGCCAGACGGCGGCCTAAGACTGCGCTGGCGATGCGGTCAGAGTGACGGCGACACCGGGATTACCCTCGTTGGCCCACTCGGTGCCGACCACACTGCGGGCGCCCCGGTGGAGCGGAGCATGACCAAAGATGACAATCCCATGGTGTCTCGCGTCCAACTTCAGCTGGTGAGCTA
>DASTLD010000461.1:0-7525 GCA_035715345.1 Longimicrobium sp. | reverse complement strand
AAAAAAGCCGGGCCCGGACGCGTGGTCCGGGCCCGGCGGTCCCGCTTCACCTACCCGTGGTTCACGGGGCGGTGGTGGTGTCGGCCGTCGTGTCGCCGGTCGTCGTGGCCGGAGCCAGCGGCGTGTCGGTGGTCACCGGGGCCGGGGCCACCGGGGCCGGCTCGGCGGCCGGGGCAACGGTGGTGGTGTCCTCGGTGTTGGCGGCCTCGTCGTCGCCGCCGCCGCAGGCCGCGAGGGCCAGGATGCCGAAGATCGCGATCAGCTTCTTCATGTCAGTTCACCGTTGTATCGGTGGAATTGGATGGGCCGGCGCGCTGGTGCGCCGGCCCGGGTACCGCAGCGGGATTACTGCTTGGTGACGGTGTCGCCGGTCGTGGTGGCCTCGCCCTCCTTGACCGTCGTGTCCTGATCCGTCGTGGTGGTCACGATCGCGGTGTCCGTGGTCGGCACGGTCACCGGCTGGTTCACCACGTCGGTGCCCTGCACGGTGGTGGTGTCCGCCGTCGTGGTCGCGTCGCCCTCACCGGCCTCGTCCTTGGAGCAGGCCGCGGTGCTGACCAGGGCCGCCAGGGCGATCAGGGAGAAAATGCGCTTGCTCATCTTGTGCTGCTCCTGTGCAGGTAGTTCCCGGCGCACCGCCGGATGCCCGCCGCGCACTCCGCGGCTCGGGGTCCGGGAATGGCAACGGGTATGCCGGGTGGGGCCGGGGGCCACGGCATGGCGCAAATCGGCGCCGTTGCTTAACTTCCGCCCATCCACCCGCCTCCGCGGGCCACCGCGGGCGGACGGAATGCACGTTCACTGAACGAGGGCGGACTGTTCAGTGAACACTCCGCGGGGGCCGGACGGCCGCCGCACCGGCAGACGCCATGAGGGGATTCTCGCTCCGCGCCAAGGTCTTCGTGCTCTTCGCGGGCGCCGCGCTGCTCATCGTGGTGCCCACGCTGCTGCTCATCGCCAGCGCGGTCAAGCGCAAGGTGTACGCGGACGCCACCCGCGAGCTGGCCCTGGCGGACTCGTCGCTGCAGAACGCGTGGGCGCTGCGCGGCGACGCCCTGGTGCAGCGGGCGGAGGTCAAGAAGTTCACCCTGGCGGAGGTGGAGTCCTGGACGCCGCGCGGGGCGGGCGTGCTGGCGCGGCAGCTGCGCGCGCCCGACGACGACGACAAGGGCATCCTGCTGGCCGCGGACAGCGCCTTTCGCCTGCTGGCCGGCAGCGTCCGCGTGGACAGCGCCGCCCTGCGCGCCGCGGCCGCCGTGCCGGGCACCAGCGTGGTGCTGCCGGACAGCGGCCCGCCCGTGCGCATCGCGGTGGCGGAGGTGTGGCGCACGGTGCCGCCGCCGGAGGGCGACTCCACCGCCAGCGACACGCTGGTGCGCGTGGGCGCGGTGGGCGTGGGCAGCCGCATCAGCGCGGGGTCGCTGCAGAAGGAGAACGCGCTGACGTCGGAGCTGGTGGTGCTGGTGGGCGATTCCATCGTGGGCAGCACGCTGCCGCCGCGCGCGGTCTCTCCGGCGGAGCAGGCGGCGGCGGTGCGCGGCTACCGCGAGAACGCGCCGGGCCGGCCGCAGCCGCTGGCGCTGGGCGGGCAGACGTACTTCGCGCGGCGGGCGCGGCTGGACGCGGCGGGGCCGCCGGTCACGGTGCTGATGTTCCGCCCCATCCGCGAGGAGCTGCAGATCGCGCAGGGCATCGCGCGGTCGCTGTTCGGCATCGGCTTCGCGGCGCTGGCGCTGGCGCTGCTGCTGGCCGCCGTCGTCGCCCGCATCGTGGCGCGCCCCGCGCAGGCGCTGGCGCAGGCCAGCAAGCGCATGGCGCAGGGCGACTTCGAGGCCCCGCTGCCCCGGCCGTCGGGCGACGAGATCGGCCAGCTGGCGCGGGCGTTCGGCGAGATGCGGCGCGCCATCGGCGAGCGCGAGGCGCGGCTGCGCTCCGCGCAGGCGGAGATGATCCACCGCGAGAAGCTGGCGGCCATGGGGCGGCTGGTGGCGCAGCTCAGCCACGAGATCAACAACCCCATCTACAACATCCAGAACTGCCTGGAGGCGCTGGAGCGGCGGGGAGACCCGGAGGACCCCAACCGCGAGTTCCTGACGCTGGCGCAGGAGGAGCTGCGGCGCATGGCCTCGCTCACGCGGCGGCTGCTGGACCAGAGCCGCCCGCAGTCCGACGCCAGCAGCCTGCTGGACCTGAACCGGCTGGCGGCGCGGGTGCTGACGCTGGCCGCGCCGGAGCTGGAGGCGCGCGGCGTCCGCGTGCGCAGCAGCCTGGCGCCGGACCTGCCGCGCGTGGTGGCCCACCCGGAGGCCATCCACGAGGTGCTGGCCAACCTGGTGGCCAACGCGCGCGACGCCATGCCGGAGGGCGGCGAGCTCCGCGTGGCCACGCGCGCCGACGGCGAGGCGGTGGAGGTGGTGGTGGAGGACACCGGCGCGGGCATCAGCGAGAAGGACCTGCCGCACATCTTCGAGGCCTTCTACACCACCAAGCCGGGGGTCACGGGCATCGGGCTGGGGCTGTTCGTGAGCGAGGGCATCATCCGCGGGCACCGCGGGCGCATCGACGTGCAGAGCGCGCCGGGGCAGGGCAGCCGCTTCACGGTCCGCCTGCCGCGGGAGACGCTGGACGAGGCGCTGTCGGACGCGGCGGAGGGGGAGGCCGCGGAGCCCGCCGCGGCGGCGGACTGAAACCGCCGGCTCACGCAGAGCCGCGGAGGACGCGGAGCGAGGTCGCGGAGGGGGCGTGAGAGGGGTGGGGCGGTGATGTTCCCGGGGGTGATTTACTTCTGATGCGAGAGTGATGGCGGAGACACCGCGGATCCTGATCATCGACGACGACCACGCCTTCCGGGTGGGCACGGGGGCGCTGCTGGCGGACGAGGGGTACCACGTGGACGCGGCGCCCGGCGGCGACGCCGGGCTGGAGCGCCTGCGCGCCGAGCGCTACGACATGGTGCTGCTGGACCTGAAGATGGCCGGGCGCACCGGGCTGTCCGTGCTGGAGGAGCTGCGCATGGCCGGCAACGACGTGCCCGTGCTCATGCTGACCGGATTCGCCACGGTGGACTCCGCCGTGGCCGCGCTCAAGCTGGGCGCGGACGACTACCTGACCAAGCCCTGCGACAACGCGCTGCTGCGCTCCAAGATCAAGGCCATCCTGGCCCGCCGCGAGCCCGTGCTGGGCAGCGGCGCGGCGCGCATCGTCTGCACCGGCAGCCGCATGCGCGAGGTGCTGCGCGCCATCAGCCGCGTGGCGCCCACGGAGAGCACCGTGCTGCTGCGCGGGGCCACGGGCACGGGCAAGGAGCTGATCGCGAAGGCCATCCACGAGGAGAGCCCGCGCCGGGCAAAGCCGTTCATCGCCGTCAACTGCTCCGCGCTGGCGGAGGGGCTGCTGGAGAGCGAGCTGTTCGGCCACGCGCGCGGCGCGTTCACCGGCGCGGTGGCGGAGCGGCGCGGCCTGTTCGAGGAGGCGGACCGCGGCACGCTGTTCCTGGACGAGGTGGGCGACGTGTCGCCGGCCATGCAGGCCAAGCTGCTGCGCGTGCTGCAGGAGCGCGAGGTGGTGCGCGTGGGCACCTCCCGCCCGGTGCAGGTGGACGTGCGCGTGGTGGCCGCCACCCACCGCGACCTGGAGGCCATGGTCGAGGAGGGCAGCTTTCGCAAGGACCTCTACTTTCGCCTCAAGGTCTTCCAGATCCGCGTGCCGGAGCTGCGCGAGCGCACGGACGACATCCCCTCGCTGGCGGCGGCGGCGCTGGCGCGCTGGAACGAGCGTGTGGAGCCGCACCGGCGCGTGCAGGGCGTGTCGGAAGAGGCCATCGCCATCCTGCGCGCGTACGACTGGCCCGGCAACGTGCGCGAGCTGATGGCGGCGGTGGAGTACGCCTGCATCGTCTGCGAGGGCGGCCGCATCCAGCCCGTGCACCTGCCGGAGGAGGTGCGCGACGGCGCCGCCATCTTCGGCCCCGAGAGCAACGGCAACGGCAGGCGCGGCGAGCACGCCCGCTCGCCCGAGCCGCCGCCGCGCCGCTACGTGGCCCCGGACGCGGACGCGGAGCGCCAGGCCATCCTGGCCGCGCTGGAAGAGGCGGAGGGCAACCGCACCCGCGCCGCCGCCGCCCTCGGCATGGGCCGCACCACCCTCTGGCAGAAGCTCAAGGAATACGGGCTGGGGGGGTGATGTGTCTCGTGCGCCGTGGGGGAGTGCCTCGCGGAGGCGGAGGCCCCCTCCCAAACCCTCCCCCGACTTCGGGGGAGGGCTTTCGTCTGGCCGCGCGCCGGCCTCTGCGCATTCCTCCGCGTCCTCCGCGTCCTCCGCGGCTCCGCGTGAGGCCGCAGTTTCGCCGGAAATCGCGCAATCGCACAGCGTGGAGTCTTGACCGGCTTTTGCGCGGCGTTTAGGGTGTGTCGCGCGGCGGGGCCGTCACCCGCCTCCAACGGTTCCTGGCACCAGGGGAGAACGGGCAGCGGATGAGCGATTCACGGGTGGACCAGCGCTTCGACGACCTGGTGTCGCAGGTGCACGACTGGGTGGAGTCGGCCGTGGCGCTGGACGAGGGGCACTTTCCCAGCGAGCTGGTCAGCGACCTGCGCGACCTGATCGAGGAGCTCAAGGCGTTCATGGAGGACGAGGACAGCTCCCAGTACACGCGCAAGGACGTCCTTGAGATCTTCGTGACCCCGGAGATGGCGGAGGTCATGCGCCGCTTTCCCCGCGTTCGGCGCCTGCTGGAGAGCGCCTGGGGCTCCGCGCTCACGGACCAGATCGAGGAAGAGGCCATGGGCTTCGAGAGCGACGACGAGGACGACGACGAGTAGCCCTTGGGCACTCCGTTCACTCTTGCTACTACCGCCGCCCCGGCCCCGTGCCGGGGCGGCTCCTTTTTGCCCCCTGGCGACCGTTTGTCCTTGCGATTTCAGACACCTTCGTCTACAATCCCCAGTGTAGCGAACGGTTTCGTGGACAAAGTGGCCGAGGTTCCGGCCCGTCCCAGCCCAGCGCCGAGGAGAACTGGCGCGCCGTACCCGTGGAGGAGCTTCGCGCCTTCATGGAGGAGCTCGTCATGCGCACGTCGCTGCGCGAGGCGGGGCGGCTGATCGGGCGCGGGCACGAGATGGTGCGCAAGTTCATCGACGGCAGCATCAAGCGCCCGCAGGACCGCACCCGCCGCGCGATGGCGCTGCTCTACCTGGAGCGCCGCAAGGAGCTCCATCTCATGGAGTCCTCGGCGCCGCCCACCAGCGGCCCGCTCAAGACCATCCTGCCGCGCGGGCTGGACGCCGCCACCACCGAGGTCAAGGCGGTGTTCGAGGCCATCCACGGCGGCGGCCGGCTGGTCTCCACCGCGACCGCCCTGGAGAACTGGCTCATCCGCCGGCTGCGCGAGGAGTACGCCAAGCCGGACCCGAAATTCCCCACCGCACGCAAGCGCCGCGGCTCCTGAGCGCCGCCCCCGCGCCGGCCCCACCGCCTCCGAAAACAGTCGTTTACATCCGCGCGGCACCGTTGACAAACGGCGCCGCGGCAGAGAACGTACGCGTTCCCCCGTGAACGCGCTGTCGCGTTCCGTGCGTCCTCCCGCCCTCGCTCCGCGCACCCCATGACACGCTCGATGACGCGGCGGGCCCTGCCCGCGCTCGGCATGCTGCTGGCGCTGGCCGCCTGCTCCGACCACAACCCCGTGGGCCCCGGCGCCCGCTCCGCGGAAGGGCTGGCGCCCGGCGCCTCGCACGTCCCGTATACCGGGAAGATCCGCATCGGCGTGGTGCAGGACGCCTCGTCGGTGGTCGTCGGCGCGCCCACGAGCTACACCATCACCAACCGCACCACGGGCGCCGTGCTGCTGACCGGCAGCGGCGACGCGACGGTGACGGTGGAGAACGTGTCCGTGGTGGACGTCAAGATCCGGCTGCAGGTGGTGTGCGGAACGCCGGCGGCCGTGAACGCGCTCAAGGCGCAGGCGGAGGCGCTGGGCCACGTGACGTTCACGGAGGTGATCCCCGCCTGCACGCGGCTGTACCTGGGCGCGTTCGCGCCGCCCCCGGCCAACACCTTCGCGGCGCGCACCGCCTACCGGAACCTGGTGATCAGCCAGGGGCTGGCGGGCACGGACTCGTTCTACCGCACGCTGACCACCACCACCGGCGTCACGCAGTACCGCATCCAGCGCGGCGGCGACGTGGCCACCAGCACGGGCCCGGTCATGCTGAGCGCGGACGGCGGCATCGTGACCATCGCGGGGCAGCCGTACCGCGGCATCGCGGAGGTGCGCGTCAACGGCTCCGGCATCCGCCTGGCGGGCATCAACGAGCTGCCCATGGAGGACTACCTGTACGGGGTGGTGCCGCGCGAGCTGCCGCCGGTGCCGTACGACGAGCTGGAGGCGCTCAAGGCGCAGGCGGTGGCGGCGCGCACCTACGCGCTGGTGGGCCTGGGCAAGCGCGCGGCGGAGGGGTACGACCTGAACGCGACGACCAGCGACCAGGTGTACGGCGGCTACGCGGCGGAGCACCCGCTCTCCACGCAGGCGGTGGACGCGACGGCGGGGATGGCGGCCGTGTACAACGGCACCCTGATCGAGGCGCTGTACCACTCCACCAGCGGCGGCTACACGGCCAACAGCGAGGACGTGTACAACTCCGCGCCGGTGCCCTACCTGCGCGGCGTGATCGACCACCAGCACGGCAACTCGGAGCACGTGCTGGACTCGCTCAAGCGGCACCCCAACCCCACGTCGCTGCGGGGCAGGAAGAACGGCGACTGGGAGGGCGACTGGTCGCGCTACCACCGCTGGACCTTCGAGTGGTCGATGGACGAGATCTCGGAGGTGATCGGCCTGTACGCGCAGCAGCCGGTGGGGAAGGTGCTGGCCATCAACGTGACGGACCGCTCCGGCTCCGGCCGCGTGCGGACCATCGAGTACGTGACGGAGGCGGGGGTGTTCACGGACACCAAGGACCACGTCCGCACCTCGCTCAAGTACATCGGCGCCAACGGCACGCCGGCCAGCCTGCTGAGCACGCTGTTCGTGATCGAGCCGGTGCTGGCCCACACGCCGGGCGAGGTGGAGGGGTACGTCGCGTTCGGCGGCGGATGGGGGCACGGGGTGGGGCTCAGCCAGACCGGCGCGGTGGGGATGGCCGAGAAGGGCGCCACCTACGAGGAGATCCTGCACCACTACTACCAGGGGATCAGCCTGGTGAAGTGGTACTGACGGCACTGCTGAACGGCTGAACGGCTTAACGGCCTCACGCAGAGGACGCATAGGTTGAAAAGAGAGCCGCAGAGGAACTGATGGGGGATGCCTGAGTCCCCCGAGATGACCGAGCGCCCCCGGTGGAACCCGCCGGGGGCGCTTGTTTTTGGTATCGGAGGGGAGACGGAGGTAGCGGTCGGCGAAGGCAGCGTATCGAGGATAAATGCCGCGCATGCGGAAAACCCCGTCGGCGCCGGCCCGCCTCGCGCCGGCGGTTGAAACCGCGCCTGAGACAACACGAAGTCCGCCTGCGCGGACTGAACGGGG
>DASTLD010000460.1:0-2741 GCA_035715345.1 Longimicrobium sp. | reverse complement strand
AACTGGGGCGAGGTGTCGCGCCGCTACGAGGCCGCGCGCGGGGGCGGCTGACCCGCACCCCGCACGCACGACGGCGCCCCGCCGCGGTTGGCCCCGCGGCGGGGCGCCCGTATATTCGGCATCCGTTCGCCGCGCGGGATGCGCGGCCGTCGCTGATTCGCACCGCCGGCGCGCGCCGGCTTTCCGCATAGACGCATGGCCCGGCTGTTCCGCAAGAAGGAAGAGGGAAAGAAGTCGCTCTGGGACCGCATCGTCGACGTCGCGCTCACGGACGTGTCGGTGCTGGTCAAGGGGATGGACGAGGGGTCGCTGGAGGCGCTGGAGGAGACGCTGATCGCGGCGGACTTCGGCGTGCCCGCCACGCTGCGGCTGACGGAGGTGGTGGAGACGCTGGCGCAGCGCGGCGTGGCCCGCACGCAGCGCGACTTCCTGCGGGCCGTGCGGGAGGAGATCGTCGCCATCCTGAGCGCGGGCCGCGCGGACACGGCCCTGCGCTTCAACTACGAGGGCGGGCCCACGGTCTTCCTGGTCGTGGGCGTCAACGGGGTGGGAAAGACGACCACCATCGCCAAGCTGGCGTACCGCCTGACCCGCCAGGGCCGCAAGGTGATGCTGGTGGCGGGCGACACCTTCCGCGCGGGCGCCATCGAGCAGCTCCGGCGCTGGGCGGACCGGGTGGGCGCGCAGTTCGTGGGCGCGGAGGCGGGGCGCGACCCCGCGGCGGTGGCGTTCGACGCTCTGGAGCAGGCGGCGGCGTCGGGGGTGGAGGTGGTGATCGTGGACACGGCGGGCCGGCTGCACACGCAGAGCGACCTGATGAAGGAGCTGGAGAAGGTGCAGCGGGTGATCGCCAAGAAGCAGGAAGGCGCGCCGCACGAGACGCTGATCGTCCTGGACTCCACCGTGGGCCAGAACGCGATGGCGCAGATCCGCACCTTCGGCCAGACGCTGCCGCTCACGGGCATCGTGCTCACCAAGCTGGACGGCACCGCGAAGGGCGGCATCGTGGTCGCGCTCAAGGAGGAGTTCGACCTCCCCGTCAAGTTCGTCGGTGTGGGCGAGAAGATGGAGGACCTGGTGCCCTTCGAGGTCGAGGCGTTCGCGGAGGAAGTGCTGGAGGCGTAGACGCCAGTACGGAAGTACGGAGTACGAAGTACGGAGTACGAAGTACGAAGTACGAAGTGAGCGGGGCGGCGTTCTACCGCGGGAGGCCCCACCCCCCGGCCCCCTCCCCCCGCGCCCGAGAAGCCTTGTGGTTCGTCAGGGCCGGCGCACGGGGCGCGTGGAGAGGGGGAGACCTGAACCGCGAGGAGCATAGCTCCGCACGCAGGGCCATCAACCCTCCCCCAGACTTGGGGGAGGGTGGACGAGTAATGCGAGTCCGGGTGGGGGCGCCGCCTGGCACCGCGCCCGCTCCACGCGCTGAACCTCGCGTGCAGTCCGCGCAGGCGGACTTCGTGTTTTCTCAGCCGCGATTTCAATCGCCGGGAGGGAGGGCCCCCGGCACACTGCACCAACCCGCGCCGGCGCAGCAGTTCCACATCACCCCAGACGCATTGGCAGCGTACTCGGACCTCGACCGCCCGGCCCAGTTCCTCAAGGGCGTGGGCCCCAAGCGCGCGGACCTGCTCCACAAGCTGGGGCTGCACACCGCGCGCGACGTGCTCTTCCACGTCCCCCACCGCTACGAGGACGCCTCCACCGTCGCCGCCATCAAGACGCTGGAGCCGGGAATGGACGCCACCATCGTGGGCCGCGTCGTGTCCAAGGGCGTGCTGCCCACCCGCCGCGGCCTGCGCATCTTCCAGGCGGTGGTGCGCGACGCGACGGGGCTCATCGAGGCGTCCTGGCCGGGCCAGCCCTTCCTGGACCGCACCATCGGCCGCGGCGACCTGCTGCTGCTGCGCGGCACCGTCCGCTTCTACCACGGCCGCCAGTTCCAGCCGCGCGAGTTCACCGTCCTGGCCCGCGAGAAGGAGGCGGCCACGGAGGAGAGCGGCACCATCTTCCCCGTCTATCCCGCCACCGAGGGGCTGACGCACCGCCAGGTCCGCACGCTCATCGCGGAGAACCTGGACGACCTGCTGCGCCAGGTGAAGGACGAGGAGATCCTTCCCCGCGAGCTGCGCGAGCGCCACGGCCTGGTTCCCCTGCACCAGGCGCTGGAGTGGATGCACCGCCCCGCGTCGCTGCTGGAGGCGGAGCAGGGGCGGCGGCGGCTGGCGTTCGAGGAGCTGTTCTTTCTCCAGCTCCTGTACGCGCTGGTGCACCACCGCGCGGCCACGGAGCGCCCGGGCATCGTCTTCGAGCGCCGCGACACGCTGGTGCGGCCGTTCCACCGCTCGCTGCCCTTCACGCTGACCGAAGCGCAGAAGCGGGTGCTGAAGGAGATCGGCGACGACATGAGCAGCCCGCGCCGCATGAACCGCCTGCTGCAGGGCGACGTGGGCAGCGGCAAGACGGTGGTGGCGCTGTTCGCCATGCTGCGCGCGGCGGAGAACGGCTACCAGGCCGCGCTGATGGCGCCCACCGAGATCCTGGCGGAGCAGCACGCGCGCACGCTGCAGGAGCTGCTGGCCGGCCTGCCCGTGGGCATCACCCTGCTCACCGGACGGCTGAGCGCCAAGCAGTGGCAGGAGGTGGCGTACCGCATTGCGGCGGGGGACGCGGACATCGTGGTGGGCACGCAGGCGCTCATCCAGGAGGGGGTCAAGTTCCACCAGCTCGGCGTCGTCGTCGTC
>DASTLD010000459.1:0-5960 GCA_035715345.1 Longimicrobium sp. | reverse complement strand
GGAGGGGGAGGCGCAGGGGACCACGCGCTTCAGCCGCGACCCGCGGGAAAAGCGCAGCTTCGTCCGCATCAACAAGTTCCTGTACGGCCTGCTCTTCGACCACCTCAAGACGCGCCCCGCCTTCCGCCACGCGCTGGCGGTCGAGCGGAACCCCACGCTGCGCGGCGAGGGCGGACGGCTCGTCTTCCTCACCTCCATCGACGGGCGCGAGGTCTTTCAGCGCCTGGCGGACAACGAGGTGCTGCAGCTCATCGCCAGCCGCTTCCGCGAGGGCACGGAGCCCACGCTGGGCGACCTGATCGACGCGCTGTCCGCGGACCCGGAGATCGACGCCACGCCCGACGAGGCGGAGGCGTACCTGGACAAGCTGATCGAGATCGGCTTCCTGCGCTTCCACATGGGCATCCGCGAGCAGGACGCGGACTGGGACCTGCCGCTGGCCG
Source organism: Longimicrobium sp. (assembly GCA_035715345.1). Taxonomy (GTDB): domain Bacteria; phylum Gemmatimonadota; class Gemmatimonadetes; order Longimicrobiales; family Longimicrobiaceae; genus Longimicrobium. Next base: position 5,517 of record DASTLD010000459.1, on the reverse strand, counting down.
CGCTGCTGGAGCGCATCGACGACCCGCACGCCCAGCGCGCCGCCGCCCTGCTGCGCACCGTGCGCACGCAGACGGAGGTGTACGCCACCGCGTCCGTGCACGAGCGCCCGGAGGTGATCGCCGGCATGCTCAAGCTGATCGAGGACGAGTTCGAGGAGATGGGCATCGGCCAGCGCCTGCGCAAGGACATGCCCTTCTACGAGGACGCCACCTCCGAGGCGCACGCGAAGGTCGGGCTGACCCCCGGCGTGCGGCGCGCCTTCGGCAGCTTCGAGGAGTGGTGCCGCACCACCTCCAGCCTGGCCTGGCCGCGCAGCGAGCAGGCCACCATGCGGCACTTCTTCAACGACTTCTACGGCCAGGGCGCGCGCGTTCCCCTGCTCAAGTTCTACGAGGACTTCTACCGCGAGCACTTCAAGGCGCACGTGGAGAAGGAGAACCGCGCGCGCGCCGGCATGGGCGGGGCCAACCTGGAGGGCTACGACGTCAACAACCCCTTCGGCCTGCAGTTCATCACCGACCTGAACAGCGCCCGCGGGCGGCTGGGCGAGGCGGTGCGCAAGCGCTGGGAGGCGGACCCCGACACGCGGACGCTCGACATCACCCCCGAGGACGTGGAGAAGGCCTTCGAGGGCGTGGAGACGCACAGCACCTCGCCGCGCTCCATGGGCGCCTTCGCCCTCCTGGCTCCGGGCGAGGGCGAGGACGAGCCGTCGCTGATCCTCAACAACACGTCGTACACCAGCGGCTACGGCAAGTACTTCTCGCGCTTCCTGTACATGCTGCCGTTCGACGTGCAGGAGGACGTGCGGAAGGCCAACGCGGCGCTGGCGGTGGGCGACGAGCTGCTGGCGGAGATCTGCGGCGACGCGCAGTTCAACGCTAACCTGCACCCGCCGCTGCTGCGCTGGGAGATCAGCTACCCCACCGGCGAGAGCGGCGCCACGGAGGACCAGATCCGCAGCAGCGACCTGCTGGTGGAGGAGGACCCGGAGGAGCCGCAGTCGCTGGCGGTGCGCCACGGGCCCAGCGGCAAGCGGGTGATCCCGCTGGACCTGGGCTTCCTGAACCCGCGCATGCGGCCGCCGCTGTACCAGCTGCTGTCGCGCTTCACCACGCCGGTCATCTTCGCGCCCACGCTGCCGGAGACGCCCTGGCCGCGCGCGCAGCAGCAGCCCGCGCCGGCGCCCCAGCCGCAGCCCGGCACGGACACGGTGGACGAGGGGCCGGCCGACACGGTGGACCAGGACACCGTCGACCAGGACACGGTGGACCAGGACACGGTGGCGCGCAACGCGGCGCCCGCGCCGCCGCCGCCGCCGCAGGCCCGCGAGCCGCGCGTCATCTTCCGCCCGCGCATCACCTACCGCAACAGCCTGGTGCTGGCGCGCCGCCACTGGACGGTGCCCTCGTCGCTGTTCCCGCAGCAGCGGGCGGACGAGAGCGCGGCGGACTTCTTCGTGCGCGCCAACCGCTGGCGCGCGGAGCACGGCATCCCGGAGACCTGCTACCTCAAGGTGATGCCCATCCCCGAGGCCCCGCAGCGTCCCCAGGGGGCGCCCGGCGCCGGGGGTCCCGCCGCGCCGCCGCCCGCCGCCCCGCCGGAGGAGCTGCCGGGGTACGAGGCGCCCGTGGCGGAGATGGGCCACGACGAGGACGAGCACGACCACGACGGGGACGACCACGAGCACGACGAGCACGACGAGCACGAGGGCCATGACCACCACCACGAGGGGGACGACCATGGTCATGCCCATGCGCCCGGGGGCGCGCCGGCGGCCCAGCCGCACGCGCACGCCCCCGGCGCGCCCCCCGCGGGCGGCGGCCGGCCGCCCATCCCGGGCGCCTGGGCGCCGGGCGGGGCCAAGAAGCGCACGCAGCCCTCGCGCGACTACCTGAAGCCGCAGTTCATGGACTTCGGCAACCCGCTGCTGGTGGGCCTGTTCGGCCGCGTGGCCGCCGGGCTCAAGAGCTACCAGGTGATCGTGGAGGAGCGCTACCCGGACCGGCCGGCCCTGCCGCGCCACGGCGACAGCCGCTACGTGACGGAGCTGGTCATCCAGGTCAACTTCCCCGCCGGCACGGCCGGCGCCGCGGCGGGGGCGGGCGAGCTGGCGGAGGCGGCGCAGTGAGCGGCGCCGCCGCGGACGGGAAGGAGTGGCTGAGCGCCTACCTCTTCTTCACCGGCTGGATCTACGCGCCGGAGTGCGACCGCATCGTGGTGGACGTGGTGGAGCCGTTCGTCCGCCGCTGCCAGCGCGAGGGGTGGATCGACCAGCACTTCTTCATCCGCTACAGCGAGCACGGCCCGCACGTGCGCCTGCGCCTGCACGGGGATGCGAAGACGCTGCAGGAGACGGTGTGGCCCGCGCTGCTGGAGGACGTGCGCGAGCACAGCGGCGAGGTCGAGACCACGGTTCCCGTCGACGCCAAGCCGCCCTTCTACCGCCCCGGCGAGCCGCTGCGGGTCACGCACGTGGCCCAGGTGCCGTACGAGCCGGAGATCGACCGCTACGGCGGCCCGCACGCCATCTTCGTGGCGGAGCGGGTGTTCCAGGTGTCCAGCGAGGCCGCGTACGCGCTGACCCAGAAGATGGGGCGCGAGCGCTCCAGCCGGCTGGGCAAGGGGCTGCTGACCATGGTGGTGCTCAACCACCTGTTCAACCAGACCCGCGAGCGCGGCGCCAACTTCGCGCAGGTGTACGGGGTGAGCTACCTGCGCACCGTGGAGCGCGACGAGGACCAGCGCGGCGAGCGGCTGGAGGCGTTCGGCGCCGGCTTCGACAAGCAGGCGGAGACGCTGGGCGAGTACGTGCAGGACGTCTGGGAGCGCATGGACCAGGGCGAGGAGCTGTCCGAGACGCTGGACCGCTACCACGACGGCCTGCGCGCCTGCCACGACGAGCTGCGCACGCTGTGCGAGGAGGGCCGCGTGATCCTGGGCGGCCAGCCGGTGGAGGACTGGGACCGCGTGGTGATGAGCATCGTGCCCAGCTACACGCACATGATGAACAACCGCCTGGGGGTCACGCTCCAGGAGGAGAGCTACCTGTCGTACCTGATCACCCGTGCGCTGGGCCGCCCCGCCGAAGTGGTGGCGGCGATGGCCCAGGGCCCCCTGACGCCCCCCGCGAGCTGACCGACCCATGGTGGACCCGAACCAGACCCCCCCCGCCGCCGCCGACCGCGACGCCTTCCTGCAGACCGCCATTGCCTGCGGGCGCCGCCTGGCGGCGAGCGCCCAGTGGGAGGGCGAGGCCTGCACCTGGACGGTGATGTCGCCGGACCGGGCCAACCCCAAGAACCGCACCGCCATCCCCACCCCGGCGGGCGGGGCGGTGTACGAGGGCACGGCCGGCATCGCGCTGTTCCTGATCGACCTGCACCACGCCACCGGCGAGGAGAGCTTCCTGAAGACCGCGCGCGGCGCGGTGGAGTTCGCGCTCAAGGAGGCGGCGGGCATGCCGGAGCCCAACACCGCCTACCACAGCGGCCGCGCCGGCATCGCCTACACCGCGGCGCGCCTGGGCGAGGCCCTGGGCGACCCGGGCTACTACGCGCGGGCGGAGGAGACCATCCGGCCCATCGTGGGCAACGAGCACCGCGACATGGGCATGGACGTGATCGCGGGCGCGGGCGGCGCCATCCCCGCGCTGCTGCAGCTGACCCGCTGGGTGGACCCGGAGCTGTGCGTGGGCATGGCGCGCAAGCTGGGCGACCACCTGATGAACATCGCCGTCAAGGAGACCATCGGCTGGTCGTGGGGCACCATCCGCTCCACCGCGGTGCGCAACCTGTGCGGCTACGCGCACGGCGCGGCGGGCATCGGCCACGGCCTGCTGGAGCTGTACGCCTACACCGGCGAGGGCGCCTACCGCTACGCGGCGGAGCAGGCCTTCCTGTACGAGCGCTCCTTCTACATGCCGGAGGTCAGCAACTGGCCGGACCTGCGCCACAACGTGCTGAGCGAGTACCAGTACGAGGGCCGCCTGGAGGAGCTGCGCGACAAGCTGCTCGGCGGCGAGGTCATCGAGACGCCGGAGCGGCGGGCCATGAGCGCCTGGTGCCACGGCGGGCCGGGCATCGGCCTGAGCCGCCTGCGCGCCTGGCAGCTGCTGGGCGACGACATCTACCTGCAGGAGGCGCGCGCCGCCATCGCGGCCACCAACGACTCGCTGCTGGAGGACGCGCGCTGGAACTACTCGCTCTGCCACGGCGCCGGCGGCAACGCGGAGACGGTGCTGTACGCCGCGGACGTGCTGGGCGAGCCGGAGCTGCGCCAGCCGGCCATCGACGCCGCGGTCGCGGGCATCGAGAAGTACGAGGCCACCGGGCGCCCGTGGGCGTGCGGCACGCTGAGCGGCGCCAACGATCCCGGCCTGCTGCTGGGCGAGGCGGGCATCGGCTCCTTCTTCCTGCGCCTGGCCCGGCCGGACATCCCCTCGCCCATCTTCGTCACCTCGCCCAGCACGGCGGGCATGGACGGCGGCCGCGCGGGGCAGGAGGGGTGGAAGGCGGCGCGCTTCGGCAGCATCGCGGAGCACTTCGACCGCACCCTGCGCCTGTTCTCCGCCCTGGGCGAGGACGCGGCGGCCCTCACCGGCGGGCTGCCGGAGATGGGCCCCGCGCCCCTGCGGCCGGACCCGGAGCTGCTGTTCGAGGCCGTCGAGGCGCTGATCGCCGGCCAGGCGGACCCGGCGCGCGGCGAGCTGCTGGCGGACGCCTTCACCGTGGACCGCGCCCGCTACGAGCTGGCCCGCTCGGTGGAGGACTGGACCACCGAGTTCACCGAGGGCCTGGTGCGGCGCGGCCCGGGCGAGCTGGACGTGCGCGAGGGGCGCGTGGGGCTCAACGCCCGCGCCCGCGTGGTGTCCACGCGCCACGACTGGGACGCCTGGGCGGAGCGCGAGGAGGGCGGCGCGCCGCCGGAGGAGGGCGACACCTACTACCTGGTGCAGTTCAACGCCGGGCGCAGCACCGTGCGCCGCCTGTCGCCCTTCGCCGCGCTGATCCTGCAGAGCGTGCAGGCGCCGGCCACGGTGGACGACGTGCTGGACCAGGTGGAGGAGGCGCTCTCCGGCGCCACCCGCCCGGACCGCGGCCTGCTCGAGGACCGCGTGGTGGAGCAGCTCAACCAGGCCTACCGCGCCGGCTTCCTGGTGCACCACCAGCAGGAGATGGTGCCCGCCGCGGCCTGACCCGGCGGGCGTGCGGCACGGGACCGTCGACCGGACGGCCCCGTGCCGTTATATTCACAAGCTGGCGGCAAACGTCACCCGCTCGCGCCGCGCGCGCGGCGGGCGCCGTACCGGCCGACCCTCCCTCGGAAGCGATATTGAGATGGCAGTACCTCCAGCCGCTCCGCCCGCGCCTCCCGGCTCTCCCCCGGGCCAGACGCCGCCCCCGCCGCCCCCGGGGTGGATCCCGCCCCCGCCGGGGATGGTGGGGCCCAACGGGCCCATGGCGCCGCCGGCGGGCAACGGCCCCCGTCCGGGCGGGCCGGTGCCCGGGCAGCCC
>DASTLD010000458.1:0-7671 GCA_035715345.1 Longimicrobium sp. | reverse complement strand
CGCAGCGCCGCCTCCGCGCGCGCCTGGCCGCCGGCCGCGGCGATCCCGGGCTCCGCCGTCATGCTCTCGATCACCCGCCGGTTCCTTCCAGGAAGTGCCGTCGCCCGCGCCCGTGCAGGCGGGTAGCGGGACGCCGTTCTGCCCCGCCCGAACGCGAGCGGGGCGGACCCGTGACCCCGGATCCGCCCCGCGCCGCCTGCGATTATCGCGCCCTTACCTCGGCGCGCCGCCGTTCTTGTTCCGCGCCTCCAGGCGCCGCGCGTACTTGCGCAGGCCGTCCACCACGTCGTCCGCGTACGCGAAGATGTTGCCCACCGCCACCTCCGCCTCCTTGGGCAGCGCCAGCTCCAGCGCCGCCACGGCGCGGTAGATGGCCTCCGCGCGGGGGTGGCTGGCGGCGTTCGCGCGGCGGCGGCGGCGCCTGGGGGGGCCGCCCTCCAGCGCCACCCGGCCGCCCTCCGTGACGCTGACCCAGCCGTCGCGCTCCTCGATGCAGTCGCGCAGCTTCAGGGCGCGAACGATGCGCCCGTCCAGGTTGGAAACAGACACGGGACCCGTCTGGCGATTGAGGTGCCGGAGCAGGTCCACCTGTTTTTGATTCAGTGCGTTCGCCATGCGCCCAATCTGCCACGCGGGAGCAGGGAAAGCAAGGTTTGCGCAGCGGCAATGTGCAGCAGAAAGGCAAAATGTCCGGTCCGTGACGCTATTGCGTCCCCCGCTGGCGTATTCCGCAATAGATCAACGTACAAACGTTACGAAATGTGCGCACCAGAATGTGAAAAAGCGGCCCGAACAATTTCGCCGGGCCGCCCTGTTCTTCATCCCTCGCGCATCTCACCTGGGTCCAGGCCCTGGCGCGCGCACCATTCCGCGTAGGCGCCGGGCAGCACCTCCGACGGCTTGATCTCGCTGCGGCCGCCCCAGAACACGTTGGTGTAGCCCACGGGAATGCCGGCCTCTTCCAGGTGCCGGTCGATGGCGGCCTTGTGCTCCAGCACGCGCGCCTTGTCGGTGCCGTGCGCCACGGCCATGATGTTGACGTCCCCGAACTCCGGCCCGCCCTCGCGCCAGTAGGCGTGCGTCAGGATGTAGTGGCGGCCCACCTCGCGCCCCGCCTCGATCTCCCGCCCGGGCGGCACCTGCCAGTGGAAGAGGGCGTTGTAGCGCGTGACCCGCGTGCCCGCGGCGGACGGCTTGACGTGCTCCAGGAAGGTGCTGAACCGCCCGATGACGCGGCGCGCGTTCAGCCCGCGCGCCGTCTCCAGGAACACGTCCAGCGGCACGCCCGCCTCCGCCGCGCGCGTCTCCCACGGCTGCTCCGTGATCTCGTCCACCGTGAACTCGCGCTTGAGCGGGCCCAGCACGCGCCACTCCAGGTCGGTGAGCTTCACCACGGTGGTGTCCAGCACCGCGCCGGGCTCGTCGCTACGGTCGCCGGGCTCCATGGCCTTGCGGCGCACGTGGCCCACGCCCAGCGCGAACAGGCGCTTCGCGGGCATCAGCCGGTACGCCTCCGCGCCGATGCGCCGGCGCAGGTAGTCCGCGTGCCTGGTCATGGAGAAGCCCTGCGGCACCTTGAGGGTGGTCCACAGGCGGTAGCGCGAGCCGGGGGTGTCGCCGTCGGTGGAGCGGACGACGACGTGGCCGGAGAAGGGGTCCTGCTGGAAGAGCCAGTTGAAGGCGTCGTCCAGGCGCTCGGGAGCCACGCGCCAGGCCACCAGGGCGCCGGGGGCCAGGTTGGTGGCCATCAGCGTCTGGCGCACGCGGCGGATGGTGCCGGCGGCCAGCATGGCGCGGATGCGCTCCAGCACGGTTTCGAGGTCGACGCCGGACAGGCGGCTGATCTCGTGGAAGGGCCGGTCCTGGAATCCTTGGATGCGGTCCTCGGAAACGGCGAGGATGCGGGCGTTCACGGGGTCGGTGATCTCCACCGGCACCGTGGCCGCCGCGGTCTGCTGCTCGGTCATCAGGTACTTCGGTCGGGTTGCGGTGCGCCGCGACCCGCCGCGGCGCGCGGGAAGGTTACGCGCCGGAGGGCGATGGGGATAGTGGGAGAGCGCCGGACGCGCGCGGGCTCAGTGCCAGCCCGGCTCCGCGGCCAGCGTGTCGAGGCGGAAGCGCCGGGCGGAGGCGCGCCCCGCGACGAGCAGCCAGCGCCCGCCGCCCAGCCCGTCCGCGGCGATCTCGAAGCTGTCCGCGTCCACCCAGCGCGCGTGGTTGCGGTCCACGTCGCACTCGCACGGCTGCATGGGCGGCCCGCGCACCACGAGCCGGCCGCTCTCGACGTCGCGGACGATGGCCGCGAAGTGCGTGTCGCCGCCCACGTACGCCACCTGCCGGCCGCCGGGGCTGATGGCGACGTCGCGGAACAGCGGCCACGCGTCGCCGGGCACGGGCCAGGTCCTGAGCCCGCGGCGCGCGTGCATGCGGAAGAGGTGGCGCTGCGCCTCGCGGCCGCGCACCAGGACGCCGGCCATGGCGCTGTCGCCCACCAGCACGGGCAGCGGCTCCACCACGCCGGTGACCTCGCGGACCCGGCCGCGGGCGCGCAGCTCCACCGTGTAGACGCGGGCGCGGTCCTCCACCGGGTTCCAGCTCACCGCCCACGCGGAGTCCGTCGCCACCACGCGCGCGGGTCCGCCCGGCGCCGCATCCCCGCCCGCGCATCCCATCACCCCCAGCACCACCGCCGGCGCGAGCCTGCGCATCTTCATCACCCCGGGAAGGAAATCACGCAGAGCCGGCGAGCGAATCCGCGAAAGTGAGGCAAGTTATTGTGAATCCTTGATGTTCCGGAAGAGCCCACCGGATTCCTACGGGTGAAGAATGTGTCGCTTGACGTTCAAGGGGGCGGGGCATTATCTGGATAGGAGCGGGCTCCGGCGATGGCGCGGGCCGGGATGGGTACGGTCGCGCGCTCTCCCGCGACGGAACCCGGCGGCGAGGCATGCGCTGGAGGGTACGATGACAAAGCATCACGGAACGCCGGCATTGGCCGCGATGGCAGCATGGCCGCTGCTGCTCGGCGGGTGCGCCACGCTCTCCCGCGCCGTGCCGGGTCCCGGAGCGGACCCGGCGGCGCGTTTCGAGCAGCAGGCCGAAGCGCTCCGGACGCGCCTCTTCATCCCCGGCATGTCCGCGGTCATCCTCAAGGACGAGCAGGTCCTGTGGGCGAAGGGCTTCGGCCACGCCGACGTCGAACGCCGCATCCCCGCCACGCCGGAGACCGTCTATCACATCGCGTCCGAGACCAAGCCAGTCGCGGCGACGCTCGTGATGCAGCTCGTCGAGCAGGGCAGGCTCGACCTCGACGAACCTGCCTCGCACTACACGAGCGAGATCGAGGGCGATGCGATCCGCATCAGGCACCTGCTCAGCCATACCGCGGGCAGCGAACCGCCGGGAGAGCGCTTCGCGTACGACCCCACGCATTACGAGTACCTGACGAACGTCATCGAGAAGCACGCCGGCAAGCCGGTGCGCCTGGTGGTGGCCGAGACGATCCTCGACCCGCTCGGCATGACGAGCAGCGTGCCCGGCCGCGACGTCCTCGAGGATCCGAAGTGGGCCGTGCTCGGGCAGGACCGGCTCGCGCGGTACGCGACGGTGCTGGAACGGCAGGCGCAGCCCTACACGCTCTACGGCGACGGCGAGATCGTCCACGTCGGCTATCCGGGCGACTTCTTCGGCGCGTCCGCCGGTTTGCTGTCGACGGTGATGGACATGGCGAGGTTCGACATCGCGCTCGACCGCCACGTGCTGTTGAAGCCGGAGACGCAGGCCCGCGCCTGGACGCCCTTCGTCTCCAATGCCGGCCAGCCACTGCCGTACGGCCTGGGCTGGTACGTGCGCGACTACGGCGGCGCACGGATCATCTGGCACGGCGGCAACTGGGGCACCGGCTTCTCCGCGATCTGGGTCAAGATCCCGGCCGAACGCCTGTCCCTGATCATGTTCGCCAACAGCGATGTCCTGAACGGCCACATGTACGCGGTCGGCGAGGAGGACATCGTGCACAACGCGTTTGCGTGCGCGTTCCTGCGCGAGTTCGTGTTCGCGCCGGCGCAGGACGTGGACTGCGCCCAAACGTCCGAAACCGCCGTGGCGAAATCCCTGGCCGAAGAGCGGGCGGGCGCGCATGCCGTGGTCCCGGTCGATCGGGCGACCGTCGAGTCCTACGTCGGGCAGTACCGGTTCGAGTTCGATCCGCGCCAGGTCCTCACCGTGACCAGCCACGACGGCCGGCTGTACGCGGACATCCCCGCCAACCAGGAAACCGAGCTCTTCCCCGAATCGCCGAACACGTTCTTCTTCAAGATCCGGCCGGCCGAAATCACCTTCGTCAAGGACAGGGATGAGGTCACGCACCTGAACTGGGCCGAGTACGGGAGAACCCTGCGGGCCAATCGAATCCGGTAAGACGTGGCCGGCCGGTCTTGCGGGGTGGGGGTTACTGCCGCAGAGGACGCCGAGGTACAAAAGAGAGGACGCAGAGGACCGCACTTCTTCTCCTCTGCGTCCTCTCCGTTCAACCTCCGCGGCCTCTGCGTGATTTCACGCAGCTAGTCGTCCGCGCCGTCGTCGCGCAGCGTGACCTTGTACGCCTCCGGCGGCGCGTTGGGCTTGACGCGCACGGACTTGGCCGGGATGCCCACGTTCACGTGGTACGGCCTCACGTCCTTGGTGGCCAGCGCCATGGCGCCCACCATCGCGTTCTCGCCCACCTGCGTGCCCGCCAGCACCGTGGCGTGGTAGGTGACGCGCACCCCGTCGCCGATGACCGTGCGCAGGTCGCTGACGTCCTGCTGGTCCACGATGGAGTGCGTGTGCGAGTAGATGTTGGCGTAGTCGCTGATGGAAACCTTGTTGCCCAGCGTGATGCCGCCGCGGTCGTCCAGCAGCACGTTGCGGTGCACCACCACGTCGTCGCCCACGTCCATGTTGTAGCCGAACGAGAACTCCACGAAGTGGAAGCACTTGAAGTTGCGCCCCACGCTGTTGAAGATGTACGGGGCCAGCAGCCGCCGGAAGCGCACGCCCAGGTGCACGTTGCCGCCCAGCGGGCTCTTGTCGAACATCTGCCACATCCACAGCAGCGGCTTGCGCTCGTAGAAGCGCTGCTCGTCGATCTCCGCGTAGTATTCCGGCTCCAGCGTCACGTTGCGCGGGTCCATCTGCGCCAGCGCCACCTGCACGGCCAGCGGCAGCGTGGTGGGGTCCGTGCCCGCCAGCCCGGGATAGTACAGGCCGGTCAGCGTGCGGCGGCACAGTTCGTTGCGGTCGTCGCCGCGCTCCAGGGCCTGGCGCAGCTCGTCGAGCCAGGCGTCGTACAGCGCCGTCGCGTCCGCGGCGGGCTGCAGCTGGCGAAGGGGGTAGATGGCCATCGGTCGGTGCGGGGCGGATGGGGGTGAGGCGGGCACACAGGAGCCGCCGTCAAATGTAATGTTCGTCCGGGAGATGCGGAACGCCCCGGTCCAGGCGCCGCGTCCAGTGGCGGCGGTCCAGCGGGCGGAAGCCCTCGCGCGCGTACAGCCCCTCCACGCGCACGTGCGACGTCTCCACCTCCAGGTCCATGGCAATGCGGCCGTCCGTGCGGGCCCGCTCCATCGCGGCCAGCAGCAGGCGCCCGCCGATGCCGCGGCAGCGCAGCTCCGGCACCACGTACAGCTCGTCCAGCCAGGCGATGGGCCCGCCGTGCTCCAGCGTCCACGAGTACGACATGGCCGCGACGGCGACCGGCTCGCCCTCCGCCCACGCCAGCAGCACGGCGCCGCGCTCCGCGTGCCCCACCAGCCCCTCCGCCGCGTAGCGCAGCGCCTCCGGGGCAATGGGGATGGCGTGCTCCTGGAGCTGCGCCGCCAGCAGCGCCACCACGCGCCCCAGGTCGGCCGGCGCGGCGTCGCGGACCTCGATCTCCATCGTCATCGCGCGGGTAGGGTGATGCCCAGCACGCCGGGCCCGGCCAGCACCGCCGCCCGCCGCCGGTGCAGCAGCCACACCGTCGTGCGCCCGGCGGCGATGCCGACCAGCGCGCCGCCCACGGCGTCGCTGGTCCAGTGCTTGTCGTCGTACACGCGGCTCCACGCCACCGCCGACGCCGCGCCGTAGGCCAGCGCCGTCACCCACGGACGCCGCGCCTCCTCGGAGACCGCCGCGGCCAGCGAGAACGCCACCACCGCGTGCCCGCTGGGGAACGACTGCCAGCGGTTCTCGGGGCTGAAGGGGCGGAAGCGCAGCGGGTCGTCCGTCCGGTTGGGCCGCAGCCGCCCCACGGAATACTTCAGCACCCCGTTGGCAATGCCGCCCGCCGCCAGCGCCGCCCCCACGTGCACCGCCGCCTCCGCCACGCGCGGCTCCCCCGCGATCTCGCCGCCCGCCCACGCGCCGAGCAGCAGCACGACGGCGTAGCCCGGCCGTCCGCCGTGGTTCAGCGTCTCGCCCAGGCTCTCGAAGCGCTCCCCGCCGCGGTCCGGCACCGTCCCGTCGAAGGTGCGGTCCAGCAGCAGCGCCGCCCCCAGCGCGGCCCCCGCCGCCGCCACCTCGCCCCGCGTCCACCCCTGCGCCTCGCCGCGCGCGGTGAAGGACACGACGGCGAGAAGGGCGATGCAGGCAATGCGGGAGTGCGTCAAAGCGGGTCGGCGGATGCGGGTCGGTGCGAAGGCGGGGGAGTCTACCCGCCGCCATCCGTTGCGGCAACGGCTCGAAGGATCCAGTCCGGATGGTGGAGTCCCGCTCAAGCAAGGAGGCCCCCTCCCCGCTCGTTCCTCGCTTGCCCCTCCCCCAACTTTGGGGAGGGGCTTTTCATCCCTTCTCCCGTAGTTCTCCGCGTCCTCTGCGGCTCTGCGTGAGCCCTGCAGTTGCAGTCCTCCGCGTCCGCTCTTCTGAACCTCCGCGCCCTCTGCGTGATTGCAGTTCATCCCCCGAAACCATAGATACACGCAGGCCGTAGCAGCGCTGACCCATCCCCCGCGCCCGGGCGGCACCAAACCTGCCGCAGCCTCGGGGCGTTCCACCGCCACTGAAGGCATCCGAATGCACGACGTGCTCCGCGACCGGATCATCCGCCACCTGGAGGGGCTGCCCGAGACGCAGCTCTACCAGGTGCTGGACTATATCGAGTTCCTCTCCTCCAAGTACGCCCGCGACCTGCGCCGCCCCGGCACGGTGCAGCGCTTCGGCGAGCTGCTGGAGGACAAGATGCGCGCGCAGGGCGTGGCGCTGGGCGCCATCCGCGGCGCCATGGGCGTGGTGGGCACCGCCGGCCGGGTGGTCAGCGGCATCACCGAGGCCGGGCGCAGCGTGATCCGCGAGGTGGAGAACGTGGTGGCGCCGCGGCCCGGCGAAGAGCTGCCGCCGCCCCCGCCCCAGCGCCAGCCCGACGGCGACCCCGGCGCGGGCCCGCCGCCGCGCTGACGCGCGCAGCAACCCCAGCCAGTGAGCAACGTGTCCGACAGCGACCAGACCCCCCCGCGCCCCGAGCGCACCCCCGAGTCCCGCGCCGCCCGTCCGCCGCGCCCGCGCGCGGCCGCCGGCGACGACGACCTGGTGGGCCCCCGCCGCGGCGCCGCCGCCCCGCCCGCCGACGAGGAGCTGGTGGGCCCGCGCCGCCGCCGGGGCGCCGCACCGGCCGGCGACGCCGCCCCGCGCGCCCGCCGCCCGTCTTCCGGCGAA
>DASTLD010000457.1:0-11070 GCA_035715345.1 Longimicrobium sp. | reverse complement strand
GCGGTCCCTCAGCAGCTCTGCCAGTGCGTTGCGGATCTCCGTGGCGCGTGCCTGTGCGAGAGACCTGTTAGTATCGTTGTTAGCACCCGGTGCGTAGCCCGTGACGATGATGGGCTGGCCCGCGGAGACGCCGGCCTGCGCGAGCTGCGCAGCTACGTTTCCCAGCACCGCGTAGTCGGCGGAGTCGAGGCGGAAGTCACCCTCAAGAAACCGGATCTGCCCAAGCCCGGTGAGCTCCGGCAGTGCCCGCGCGCGGTAAAGGAGGTGGACGGTCACGCGGCCGCGGAGCTCTGGGGCGGGCAGCTCGCCGACGCGTGTCGGGAACCATGCCGTTGCTTCCACAAAGCGCCCTATGATGCTGTCAGTGGCCAGCCGTGCGGCGAGGACCCGAGCGCGGGTGAGTGCCAGTGTTGCGTCCACCGAGTCGGGGGCCGGATACCCGCGGACGATAACTTTTGCCACACTCCCGCTTTCGATCCGCGTGCGGAGGCGGCTCGCAAGATCGGCGGCGAGCACCAGCGACCCCTCATCTAACTCGCCGCCGCCGCCGACAAACACCATTGCGTGCCCAGAAAGGTCGTTTCCCTCTACCTCGTTCGCCCGGTCCGTTAGGCGGCGGACGGCGTCGCGTTCGATCTTGACGGCGGCGGCGGAAAAGTCGCGGATTTGCTGAGCATCGGGCACCTGCCGTGCCCATTCCAACGCGCTGTCCGGGTGCAGCCACTCGCCCCGACTGGAAATGCCCCGCCGGCAGAAGGCGGCCAGGACAGCCGTCGAGTCGCCCGGCACCAGCACCGAAGGGTGTCGGCAGGCCATGAAGACCTGGTAAGCCTGCACCGGCTCGTCACCCGGGGCCAGGGCGGGTGCGGTGCGAGCGCCCGCCGCCGCTGAAGCCACCCCTTGGGCCCCTGCGAATCCGGTGCGGCACAAAGAAACAAAGAGGATCAAGACCAGCAGTACTCGCGGGGAGCGGAGGGAGGTGCACATTGGGTAAGGACATTGGAGAGGCGCTACGAAAGGAACACTCCGTGAAGGCTACCGCACATGTTTCCCGTCGTCAACTCGGCAGAGGGCCCGCGGACGAGCGACGCGTTGGAGAGGCGCTACGAAAGGGATTCCCGCGCCCCTCGCCCTGAACTGGCTGGCCGTTCGTTTACGTCCCCTCGCCGATCGTGCTCACCACACCATACTCCGAGGCGCTTGCTGAAACCTCACCGACACCCAATGATGCAACGCATGCCGTGGAATTTCGCCACGGTCCTGCCTCGTCCAGCCAAGCCGTCCGTTGCCGCCTGCGGCCGGATCTCCCACTCACGCCATGTCTGCTCCAATGAGAACTGCCGATGATATCATCCGAGTGCTGACCGGGACCGAGTTCAACGAGATGAACCGCCGCGGCGACAGGGAGGTGGACGACCACAGCCGCGTGGTGCTGGCGCGGATCATGGCACGGGACGCCGACCTGCCGCCGCACGAGCAGGAGAAGCTCGAGCGCTGGGCCGAGGACCTGATGAGCCAGCCCACGGTGACCGTCACGCTCACTGAGCGGGAGCGTGCGCGGCTCTGGGAGCGGCTGCAGGAGACGTTTAAGGGCGACCGCGGAGCGGTGCTGGGCTTCACGGAGGTGGATCGCGGCCTGGCCGTCCGCTTCGGGATCGAGATCGCTCCGCCGAGGGGCGAGTTCACGGTCGACTACGAGGTGGATGAGTGGCCAGACCTGAGCCTGCCCACGGGAGGGGCGCTGTCGCGCCCGCCTAAGTCAGCGGATCGCACGGCCGAGGAACGAGACGAGATGCGCAGAAGGCTGGAGGATGCGGCCCGGATATTGGAGGATGTGGCGCACCATGCCTCCGGTGCCGACGACCCGGTGCAGGTGGGGGCGGTCGCGAATGCGCGCGAGGCGCTGTCGGCGGCGGAGGCGGGTATCGCGCTGCTGGAGCGGGCAGATTTCGAAGCGCGAGGCATCGGGCCTGAGGAGGCGGAGCGCCGCAAGGTGGTCCACCTGGCGGAGTACCGCGCGCGCCGTGAGGCCGAGCCGGGTCCTCCGGTTTGGAAACGGCCAGGGTGGGCGGCAGACAAGGAGTTCCGGGACCGGTTCCGTCTGCGGAAGGAGGCGGTGCGGACCCGCTCGACGATCCCGGCGGAGGGGCGGACGGCGATGGAGCCGGTTCCGACAAACCAAGCGGAGCTGGCGCGCCGGGCGCGGATCGAGGCGGCCGCGGCGGCACTGCTTCGCGTCCTGAGGCCGCAGACGGAGATCCCGGTGGACCGTCCCGCGGAGGTCCTGCTGATGCTGGAGCAGACGATCATCAAGCGGTACGACCCGCGAACGTCGCTGCAGGACTACTACCTCAACTTGCCGTCGGACGCGGTGGGTCCCGCGCGAGAGCTGGTCGCCGCCATTCGCGGGGTCGAGATCCTCACCACGGAGCGCGCGGCCGCCCTGCTCCGGGTGGTGCTGCGCTGGATCTGTGATCAGGCCATCTGCTTCTCGTGCAGGCAGTACGGCCAGTGCTGCGGGTGCGAGCCCGTCGCGAGTCCAGGGCGATTCGGTGGGGCGGGTTCTCTCGGCTCAAGCGGGAACTGACTGGGAGAGCGTCGTGCGCCGCCGCGCACTCGATACCGGGGGGTGCGACGGTTCGCACGCAGCAGGCTCATGGCCGCGATGTGGTGCTGGCCCGCTCTGCGGAGCCGGAGCTAACCAGGTTTGGGCGACCTTGGGTTGACCGCAACCGGGGAGTTCGCTCCAAGCGCTGTGGATACGAGAATTAAAGCGACTAGAGTGATGGTTCAGTACGAGAATTAAAGCGATTCTCTGTATGCGGATTAAAGCAATTGCAGGCGGGTAGAAAAACAGGGCGGGCGGACCACACGGTCCGCCCGCCCTTCTTCGTGCCGCCCGTGGTGTTCCGCGGCCGCGGCTGCGGCTTCCCGGAGATCGCGGGGCAGAGCCGGGAGCGCGATCGCGCGGCTGGCGCTGCAAAGATTTGTAAGCACCGTTCAAAGACAGGGACGGCAGCCGCGGGTCCGGGCCCTAGAAAACATAAGTGTTGACGCGGCACACGGAGTGGATCAATATGCGCCGCGGTTGTTGTTCATGACTTCCATTCCATTCCCCCTCACCGCCGATTCTCTCCCTATGAGCCTCACCGAGACAATCCCGCAGATCACCTCGCCCGGCACGCCTCCGCAGTATCAGTACAGATCGAACGTCGTCCCGCGTCTCCAGTGGAACTACAACTCCGGCTATTGCGGCGAGACGAGCTTCATCTGCGCGGGTCTGAGCTTCGGCCAGTATTGCTCGCAATGGACGGCGCGTGAGCTGGCCTCACCCGGCATCTGGCAGATCCAGCCCGACAGCCAGCTGCTGGTCGGCTCGGGGAACGACATGGCGGCCGCGCGCAGGATGCGGCTGCAGGCGTCCGGATTCTACAGCGTGTCGCACGACAACACGCCCGAGCTGATCGTCTGGGCAAAGAGCCACCTGGTCGCGGGCCATGTCCCCATCATCGGCGTGTTCATCAACGGGGACTTCCTGGAGAACTGGACGTCGCTCGACGACGGGGATCAGCAATACGATCACATCGTGCCCATCCTGGGCTTCGACACGGCGCTGCCGTACGTGACGTCCGCCGGCCAGTACCTTCCCGGCGACTGGATCACGCTCAGCGACAACGGCCTGTACGGACCGACCGGCGACCCTCCGGCCTATCCGTTCCTGTACTCGTACGAGGTCGACAGCTTCCAGGGCACGCGCGAGCAGGCCAACCAGGCGGACGGGCTGATGTACACGTTGAGCAACACGCCTCCGAACTACGCGATCGCGATCGAGGGCGTGCTGGATCTCGACGGCGTGTGCGTTCCGGTGAGCCTGAGCTGCAGCGACAACTTCGAGCCGGCTCCGACGCAGATGCAGAACCCCCCGGCAGGTCTGTCGGGGGGCCCCTTCGCCGACCAGCCTCCCACCCCGATGGACATCGAGCTGGCGGTGACCGTGGAGCTGCCCGACCAGACCGTGGACTACAACCTGTACATGTACGACCACTTCGACGCAGTGCCGGTCGCGGGCTTCAACGCCGCCGCGGGTAACGCGGTGCAGAGATGGCAGATCCCGGCCGGCTCCGGCCCGACATACCAGGTGGTGCCGCCCATTGCCACCACGTCCGATCAGACGAGGGTGTTCCGGGCGGTCCCGGCCTCCGCTCCGTAGCTGACGGCAAGCCTGCACCACCCCGAAAAGACTCACGCAGAGGACGCGGAGGTTGAAAAGAGAGGGCGCGGAGGGACCACCCGGTTCCTCCGCGCCCTCGCATCTTGATCCGCCAACGGTGGAGAACGTTCGATGGTGCGGGCTCCGCATCCGGCAAGGAGAACTGTGCAGGTCCATCGTGTGGAAATCTGCATCTGTTATGCAATCCCGGCTTCGGCTACACTCGTAGCGCGGGAAACACTTGCTCCCGCCATCCGGCGCCCCGGCCGATGCACACGAGCCACGCCCCTCCTTCCCGAGTGATGATGCCGCGATCCATACATGCCGTACCCCAGCGCCCCCTCCCCCGCGCGGATGCTGCGCCGCCGCCGCCTCCGCACGCCACGGGGCGCCGGACGTCCGCGTGGCGGCGCCGGCCGGTGCATGCGATCGCGGTCGCGGCCGTCCTGGCCGCGGGGTGCGCCACGGCTCCGCGTCCGGGCGGGCCCGGCGCCGGCGAACGGGAAGCCCCGTCCGCCCCGTCGGCCCGCGTGCAGCGGGCCCGGATCATCCCGGTGGCCGATCACCACCAGCACCTGGTCGGGCCGGCCTCGGTCAGCCGGCGTCCCGCATCGCTCCCGGCCGTCACCCTGCCCGTCGCGCTGGACACGCTCCTCCGCGAGCGGAGCCGCCTGAGCGGGAGCGCCGATGCGGGCCACCTGTACACGGAAGACGCGCAGGTGGTGGACCTCACGGAAGAGGCGCTGCCCTGGGTGCGGGGCCGCGCGGCGGCGGCCGCCGTGGTGGACGCGCTGGCGGAGGGCCGGCAGTACGTGGTCAACTCGCTCTCCGTCGACGGGGCGGCCGCGCACGTCGCGGGCGAGGTCGTCAGTCCCCAGTCCAGCCGCCCGCGCGCGGCCTTCTCCATGGGCCTGCGCAGGGATGCCGGGGGACGGTGGCGCATCGCCACGGAGATGCTGATGCCGATCCCCGAATGGCCGTTCGAGCGCGTGATCACCGCGGACGAGCTGATCGCCAACCTGGACGAGGCGGGGATCGACCGCGCGGTCGTCCTCTCCGTGGGGTACTGGTCCGACGAGCAGGCCGTCACCCGCGCGGAGAACGACTGGACGGCGGCGCAGGTGGCGCGGCACCCGGACCGGCTGGTGGCCTTCTGCGGGATCGGCCCGCTGCTGGACTACGCGGTGGCCGAGCTGCGGCGGTGCGCCCGCGAGCTGGGGATGAAGGGCATCAAGATGCACTTCCGCAGCGACCGGGTGGACATCCTGGACCCCGGGCACGCCGAGAAGGTGCGCCGGGTCTTCCAGGCCGCCAACGAGGAGGGGATGGCCATCGTGGTGCACTCCGAGCCGCGCGGCGAGTACGGCCGCGCGCAGGCGCAGGCCTTCCTGGACGTCCTGCTGCCGGCGGCGCCGGACGTGCCCGTGCAGATCGCCCACCTCTGGGGAGGCAACCAGTACCGCGCGGAGCCGCTGGCCGTCTACGCGGACGCCATCGCCGCGGGCGACCCTAGGACGCGGAACCTGTACTTCGACCTGACGGAGATCGTGCCCGGCGCGGGAGGATCCGCGGACGCGCTACGGGAGATCGCGGAGCGGATCCGGCAGATCGGCCCGGACCGCGTGCTCTACGGCTCGGATGCCACGACAGCCGGCGGCGCGCGGATCGCGCAGCGGTGGGCGGAGCTCCGCCACCGGCTGCCCCTGACCGACGCCGAGCTGCGCGACATCGCCGACAACGTGGCGCCCTACCTCCGCTGATCGCCACACGCTCCGCCATCGGCAGCGCGTGGGACGTCGATCCCCGCGCCCTGGGCGGGAGGTGGATCACCCCCTCCGCGGCGGACCGGCGGGGCAGTAGGGGTTCTTCGCGGCCGTGTGCCGGCTCGCCGGGGCGTCCGGGGTGTCCGGCGCCGCCGGCGTCAGGCCCATGCCGGCGAACGGGTCGGCGGGCTGCCAGACCCGCGGGACCACGAGATCCACGCGGTCCGCCGCCGCCAGCTCGGCGATGCGTCCCATGCCGCGGGGCACGTCGTCGCCGTGGTAGGGGGTGGGCACCATCCGGGCGGTGAGCGGGCGGAAGAAGTCGTCCCAGTGCACCAGGATCACGCGGCGGGCGCCGGTGGCGCGGACCACCTCGCTCCAGTATGCGTCGATGTCGCGGGGCGGCTGGTGGCCCAGTCCGCCGATGGCGAGGTAGACCACGTCCGCCCGCCGGCCGTGCAGGGCGCCGGGCAAGTAGCCCGCGCTGCTCTGCACCAGGATCGTCCGGCCGCGGTGGCGGATGAATACGGAGTACACCAGGCCCGTCTTCCACGCCTTCATCCTGGCCGGCGGGCGGAGCGGCTCGTACAGGCTGCCGGGGATGCGGTCCGGCGGGCCGTGCACGGACTCCACGAAGGTCAGCTCGAACGGGCCGAAGCGGAGCGGCACGTCCTGCTGCACCAGGATGTCCTGGCCGGGTGCAAGCCCGATCCCGCGCGCCAGCATCCGTGTCGAGAGCGAGCCAAGCAGCGTGGCGCCGGTCATCTGCGCCCAGACCGGCGCGTCCATCGCGTGGTCGTAGTGCGAGTGGCCGACGAACACCGCCGAGAGCGAGTCGATGCGCAGGCGGTCCCTGACCTGGCGGATGCGCGCGCAGCTCGGCTCGATGGGCAGCCCCGGGACCACCCTGAGCTTTCCCGGCCGGCTGACGAAGCCGTCCATGAGGATGGACGTCCCCCCGGCGTCCCGGAACAGCAGCGAGCTGGTGCCCAGGAAGTGCACCGTCAGGTCGCCCGTGGACGGCTCCTGTCCGAACTCTCGCTCGAACGGTGCGATGCTCGGGTGCGCCCAGGGCAGCCGGATGCATCCCTGGGCGATGAGCAGGCCGGCCGCTGCTCCGGCGAGCGCGAACCGGCGTGCCGCGCGCGACGGCGGACGATGGTGGGGCATGTGGAAGGAAGTAAGGGCGGAGGAGGGTGCGCCGGCCTAGCGCAGGATGCCGTACAGGAGGCCGACGGGATCGCTCAGGCCCACGGACATGGCCCACCCGCGCCGCCCGTGGATGAGGCCGCGGTCGTTGCCGTCCGGCAGCCAGCGCAGCGCCACGCGCACCTGGTTGGCCAGCAGCGTCACGTGCCCCTCCACCTCGAAAGGCATGTTCAGCTCACCGTCGTGGCCCACCGGGTAGAAGGCGTTGCCGCCGAGCCCGTATTCCGAGACGAGCACGCTCGAGACGTACCGGTTCACCGACAGGCCCGCTCCGGCGTAGAGGCGCTCGTCGGAGAAGAGCGGCTCGATGTTGTAATGGACGATGAGGTTGGCCCGGAGGAAGGTGGGGTTCCCGACGTTCCAGGTGGGCTGCAGCCGCGCCTCCACGCCGCCGGTGCCCAGGTTGGCCCCGATGTAAGAGATGGGAGGCACGTACCGGTACCACGGGTCGCCTGGCACCGAGTTCGGGATGAGATCGAACAGCGGCCGCGAGCGCAGGTAGCTGGCGTTGAACACCCACTCCGCGCCCGCCACGGGCTTCTCGAAGCTCTTGTCGCTGGTGCCCATACGACCCTCCACGAGCCGCAGCCTCGCGAACACGCGGTCGACGACCGTCGTGGCGGCGGCCATGGGGTTCTCGATGAGGTCCACGAAAACGGGCTCCGCCAAGCAGAGCGTGTGGCATTCGCCGCTCCACCGGCGGAGGACCGCGAGTGCCGCGTGCTTCGTCCGTAGGGTATCCAGCACCTCCAGCAGCCCGTCGCCGCACAGGGCGGTGTAGACCAGGCGGGTATCGGCGCAGCGGTCGCGGTCCGGCGGAGCGAACCGCGTGCCCATTGCCTCGAAGATGGCCCGCTGCACAGTTACGCGGTCGGCCATGCCGGCGTCCGTGGGTTGCGGCAGCGCCGGAGCGCCCGTACCGCCGTACTCGCGTCCGTAGAGCCACGCCAGCACCTGCCGACCGGGGTCGCGCACCAGCGCCGGCGACGAGATCAGCGCGGGCAGCTCTCGGCGGACGCACTCGCGCCGCGCCCTGTCGTCGCTCGCGTCGCGGCACGTGTGCTCCCACAGCGCCATGTAGAGCGCGTCGTACATCCCAACGTAGAAGTCGAATTCGCGCCCCGGGCGCGCCAGGAACCCCGCGAAGTAGCCCAGGTGCTCGCCGAACACCGGGTATGCACGCGATGACAGCCGCAGGCGCTCCCGCTGGCCGGCGACCCCGGCCTCCTGGGCCGCCCTGTGCGCGGAGTCCTGCCGCTCCCGCGGCACGAACGCAACCAACTTCTTGACGAGGGCGTCGAACTCGTCGCGCGCGGCACGCTCGCGGGCCAGGAGCTGGAGCTCGTACTGCCGTGCGGTGGGCACGGCGCCTTGCAGGAGGGCCAGCACCGCCGCCAGGCCGCCCGTGGGCGTGGTGTCGCCTTCCACGTGGCGGCCGGTCTCCAGGTCGCCGCGGTACCGCGCCGGGTTCACGTACAGAATGTCCAGCGTCCGCGGGTCCTTCTCAAGCTGATAGAGGTTCCGCGCCAGTCCCACCGGGTTGTTGTCGAACGCGCCGCCGTCCGCGAACGCATGCGTCTCGCTCTTGCGGCGGCTCGGGTAGTACACGTCCAGCGTCACCGGCGCAAAGGCGATCGGGAACGACGCCGACGCCTTGACCGCCGCCAGCAGGCTGTCCAGCGGCACGTCGCCGTCGTGTGGCTGGAGGCGAACCAGGATGCCGAAGTGCTGATCGTCGTCGGCGATCCCCGCCACCTGGCGAAAGCGGATCCGGCTGCCCTGCGGCGCGCCGCCGGAGTCCACCGCGACCACGAAGGCGGTCACATGCCGTTGCGTCACGATTCCCAGCCCCTGCAGCTTCAGCGTGTCCGGCTCGATGCGCGTGAGCGTGATGCCGGCCGGGACCTCACACCCCTCCCGCAGTCGCGGGTCCTGGATCCGCTCGCGCAGCACCGGTTCCGCCACGCCCTCGATCAGCACCGTCCGGTCCAGCAGCGCCAGCTCCGGGCTGTCCATCGTGAAGAGCCGGTTCCAGCCGATGTTCAGCCAGACCCGCCAGAACAGGCTGCTGTCCGGGTCCGGGCTCCGGTAGGTGCCATCCGCGGAGCGCAGGTCCGTGCACGCCTCGATGGCCCAGAGCAGCGTGTTGATGTTGCCCGCCGACGCGCCGGTCACGGCTCGCAGGCGGTACGATGGAATCCTGTATCTGCGGCGGAAGACCGTGTCGTAGGCCGCGTGGCGGTACATCTCCAGCAGCCCGTAGTTCACCCCCGCCTGGTACGAGCCCAGGCTGATGCCGCCGCTGATGGACAGGCCCAACGGACTCGCGCCGGCGGCCTCATCGCCGAAGGTGATCTGCGCGGACGCGCCCGCTACACCGAGAGAGGCGGCCAGTACGGCAGCGAGACACAGGGCACTGCGGCGAACGCGCATGGCATTCCTCCAGAGGCAGGAAAAGGGTGATCCAGTGGATGGCGACGGGGCGGGACGCCAGAGTAATCCGCCCTCTCCGGGCCGACAGCCACACGGGGAAAGGAGATTTCAGCACGCCGATCCCAGATGAGATGGCCTTCTCCGCGGGATTTCGCATCGCCGCGCAGGAGAATCGACGCGGCTGGAGCGACGGTCGGGTCCAGGAACCGAAGCGATTCCGCGTGCGCAGATTCGGTAATGGCGGAGGAGGTCGAACGGAGAGGGCGCGGAGGGACCACCCGGTTCCTCCGCGCCCTCGCTGTTGTCGCCATGGTGCGCGTCAGAGCGCGCAGGCGCAGCCCTCGTCCTTGAGGCAGGTGCCGGAGTGCGCCCCGATGGCGCGGCAGAAGCGCTCGCACCAGTCGAGGGTGCACTTGGGCCCCTGCGGCTCCGGCGCCGGCGCCGCGAGCGCCTGGCTGCCCCCGAACGCGAGGCTGAGCGCCACCGCGGCCCCGAAGGCACCACGCCTGAGCTGCCTGGCAGTCCGTCTCATCGCCCTCCTCCTTTTCGCGTTCCCCGGAACGTCAGGGCCGCCGCCACCGGAACGGGGAGCGGCGGCCCGAAAAGCGAGGCCGGACCGGCTGCAAAACCATTGCCAGACAATCACTTGGCGCGGCTTTTCTCCGCACGCGCGGGCTCGGCCTGGCGCTACGCCTTCCGCTCCAGCTCCAGCACGTAGTGGTCGGCCAGCCACGGCAGCGGAAAGCGGTCTTCCCAGCGCCGCTCCCAGCGGTCCAGCCGCGCGACCATCGACTCGCGGCGCCCGGCCCAGTCCTCGGTGTACGGCGGCGGCACCAGCGCGCCCACCGCCGACGCGCGCAGCGGCCGGAACCACGGCGCGAACGCCCGGCGCGCCGCGCCGATGCCGGGATAGCGGATGGTGGCGCCGCGCCAGCGCGCGCCGCCCGGGCGCAGGCGCCGGAACGCCGCGCCCGGCCGCGCCCGCGCCAGGAACCACAGCCACTCCCACGGCACGACCGGCCCCATCAGCACCAGCACCGCCGGCGCGCCGGGCCGCAGCCGCGCCGCCAGTGCCCGCGCCACCGGCCCCAGCTCCGCCACGCAGTTCAGCGCGCCGAAGTTGGAGTACGCCCCGTCGAACGGCCCGTGCTCGTCGAGCAGGGCCGTCTCCGCGGAGGGACCCGCCGCGAACGCCTCCAGGGTCAGCGTCCCGAAGGCGGCGGAGACGCCGCGCTCCTGCGCCTTGCGGCGCGCGGTCTCCACCATGGCGGGCGCCCCGTCCGTGGCCAGCACCTTCACCCCGCGCCGGGCCAGGTGGACGGCGTCCTCGCCCGTGCCGCAGCCCAGCTCCAGCACGCGCGCGCCCGCGGGGAAGCGCGCGTCCAGCCGGCGCCAGACGGCGTCCCGGCACACGCGGCCCAGCGCCGTCTCCGTGAAGCCCGCGTCGTAGCCGTC
>DASTLD010000456.1:0-8982 GCA_035715345.1 Longimicrobium sp. | reverse complement strand
GACGTCGCGCGGGGGGTGCAGGTCGGGGCGCTCGGGGTCCGGCGGCGAGTCCGTCAACGGGCCAGGAGGATCCGGGAAACGGGTGTGGCGGATCGCGGCGCAACCTTGGCAGCCGCAACGGGTTGGCGAAACATGAACTTTTGATTATCTTCTTCGTCCGCCCACTACCGACCCCTGCCGCAAGGCGTATGACGATCCTCCACCTCATCGACCGGTGCGCCGTTGCGCCGGCCTTCCGCGAGGCGCTTGCCTCCTTCGTGCGCGACGGCCGGTCCGGCGAGCGGATCGTCTTCGACTACGGGTGCCCGCCGGTCAAGGTGGAGCGGACCATCCACAAGCTGCTGGTAGAATACCCGCGCCTCCCCATCGAATCAATCGAGTTCCGGGCCAGCAGCGGCTGCGAGTTCTTCCGCGGGCGCCTGCTGGTGCGCACGGCGGACGAGGAGCGGCGCATCGCGTTCCACTGGGACTGCAAGTGGCGGGCGGAGGAGCAGGGGTGGAAGGACTGGTTCGGCTTTCCCGACCAGATCCGCGCGGCGCGCGAGTTCGGCTGGGACTGCTTCCGCACCTGGGACGAGGAGCACGTCGCGATGCGCGCCCCTGCCCTCTTCACCGGCGAGGCCGAGGCCGTCCCGGCCTGACGCAGCCGCCCGTAACTGCCAATCACGCAGAGGGCGCAGAGGTGTGACGGAGAGGACGCAGAGAACCGCCGAACGGTTCTCTGCGTCCTCTCTTTTCAACCTCCTCGTACTCTGCGTGATTTCTGCTGGCGTTCACCGCACCTGCGCCACGCGGGCTTCCAGGCGCTTCTCGGTGCCGATGTAGTCGAAGTACGTCTTCTCCGCCGCGGTCTCGCCCGGCGGGATGTCGTTGACGTAGGTGAAGCCGGCGTTGACCAGCTTGCCGTCCGCGTCGTAGCTGGTCAGCTCCACCCTGGCCTGCACCATCCGCGACAGGTGGTTGCGCAGGCGCAGGTTCACGTGGATGGTGCCCCTGCCCGCGAACTCCGGGTCCGCGCGCCAGTTCCAGTCCTCGATCACCACGGAGTCCAGCACCGTCGCCGCCCGGTTGCGCGGCACCACGACCGGCGTCGCGATGGCTCGGGGTGCCTGCCCGGCCGCCGCCGGCGGGGTGGAGGACGGCGCCGGGTTCCGCCGCGGCACCAGCAGGTACGCGGCGATGGCCGCGATCCCGAGCGTCCCCAGCACCTTGAGCCAGCGCGGCATGCCCATCCAGAGCGCGCCCAGGTACGTGCCCGCCGCGGGCACCGCGTTCAGCGGAAAGCCGCAGTGCACGCACGCCGGTGCCGCGCTGCTGACCTTTCCTCCGCATTCCGGACACGTCAACAGCGCCATGCTCGGCGTCTCCAGGACTGTCGGTTGGATCGGGGTGCTTCGGGCGGGATGCGATACGTTACCAGGGCCGCGCCTGGCTCACAAGCCGCCGCTTGCCACGCGCTCGTCCCGGCGGCAGCTTGTCGGCGCGCCGCCCGCATCGGGCGGCGGTTCCTCGGAAAGATGCTTACGGATGAGCTACAACATCGATCTCCCACCGGACGAGATGGCGCGGATGGTGGTTCGTGCCGCGGAGAACGCGGCGCAGGAGGGATACTGGACCGGGGCCGGCTCCATCCGCGACGAGGCGGCGCGGCACCTGGAGCGCTTCCTGGGCCTGCTGCTGGCCGGCGACGACGACGTGCACGCGCGGGAGATGGATCTGCTCGCACAGGTGGTGGCGGCCGCGTCCGGGACCGAGCGCTCGCACGACGACCTGCGCACGGGGGCGATGGAGGCGGTGGAGATGGCCAGCGACCCAGACGCGCTGCACGCCTTTCTCCAGGAGACGCCGCCCTTCATGCGTGCCGTCCTGGAGATGGACCGCGAGCGCGGCACCCGCAACGCCGAGCAGGTGGTGACCGCGCTGGGAGGCCTGGCACTCTCCGTCCTGGCCGCCGACGGCCAGGCGACGGAGGAGGAGGACTCGATCTTCACCATCCACCTCAACCACCTGCGCGGCGAGCTGGCCGCTTACGGCGTGGAGACCCCCGGCGTCTGATCTGCTCCTCCATCCTCCTCCCCCCCGCTCGGCTCCCGCCCCATGAAGAAGCGCTACCAGGTGTTCGTCAGCTCCACCTACGTGGACCTGCTGGAGGAGCGCGCCGCCGTCATGCAGACGCTGCTGGAGATGGACTGCATGCCCGCGGGGATGGAGCTGTTCCCCGCGGCCAGCCAGTCGCAGCTCGAGTGGATCAAGCGGGTGATCGACGAGTCCGACTACTACCTGCTGATCCTGGGCGACCGCTACGGGTCCATCGAAGAGACGTCCGGGCTGAGCTACACGGAGATCGAGTACCGGCACGCCGTGCAGAGCGGAAAGCCGGTCATCGGATTCCTGAAGTCGCGTCCGCGCGGCGCGCCTCCCGCCGAGACCGACGAGCCGGAGGAGCACCGGCGCAAGCTCGAAACCTTCCGCTCGCTCGTGGCCACGCGGCTCTGCGACTTCTGGAAGGGGCCGGCGGACCTGGCGCGCGTGGTTGCCAAGAGCCTGCACCACCTGATGCAGAAGGAGCCGGCCGTCGGGTGGATCCGCCTGGACCAGCTCGCCGCCGCCGCGCGGGAGCTGCTCCCCCGCGACACCGAGACGTTCGCACGCAGGCAGGACGCCTACGCCGCGCTCCGGCCGCGGCTGGAGGGCTGCGAGACCCAGCGGATCGACCTGCTGCAATTCAGCGGCGCGACCGCGCTGGACCTGCTCGGCGCGATCGCGCGAAGCCAGCCCGGCGCGCACACGCGGCTCCTGCTGGCGCACCCGGAGCAGACGCTGCAGTTCGACACCGGCGGCCAGGTCAAGCACTCGCGGCGCATCGAGCGGACGCTGGAGGAGATCCAGCTCCTGCGGGAAGAGACTCCCGAGGGGTCGTTCACCATCGAGGTCGGGTTCTACGCTACGCCGTCCTCGGTCGCCGCGGTGATCGTCGACGACCGGCTGGTCAACGTGGGCTGGTACCGCGTTTTTCCGCACGGCCCAGAGCGCGAGCTGCGCCTGCGCGGCCACGACGCCCCCGCGGTCACCGCGCTGGGCGATGCCGCCAGGCCATGGCTCAGGTTCGCGCGCTCCCACTTCGAGGCGCTCTGGGCCGCGCGCGAGCCGGTGCCGCTGTGAACCAGGAAGGGCCGCCCCCTCTCGGGAGCGGCCCTCCGCGTCGACCGCCTGCTCCCGCCGCTACTTCACGAACAGCATGTCGCGGTAGGTGGGAAGCGGCCAGTAGTCGTCGGGGACCACCTTCTCCAGGCGGTCCGCCGCCGCGCGCACCGCGGTCATGGCCGGGATCACGTGGTCGCGCATGTGGTGGGCCTTGGAGTGGACGTCGTCGCCGCCCAGCTCCTCGTTCTGCCGCGTCAGCTCGTCCAGCGCGTCACGCAGCTCGTCCACCAGCCCGTTCACGATCTGCACCGTGCGCGTGAGCCCGCGCGTCTCCACCCCCAGCGTGCGGGTGCGGTCCGCGGCCGCCACCAGGTCGTTCAGGTAGCGCACCGCCGCGGGCAGCACCATGGTGGCCGCCATGTCCGCCGTGGTCTCGCCCTCGATGTTGACGGTCTTGAAGTACTGGTCGAGCGCCACCTCGTGGCGGCTCTCCACCTCGCGCGCCGTCAGCACGCCGTACTTCTCGAACAGCGCGCTGTTCTTGTCGCTGGCCAGGTGCTCGAACGCGTCCAGCGTGGTGCGCAGGTTCAGCAGCCCGCGGCGCTCCGCCTCCGCGTGCCACTCCTCGCTGTAGCCGTCGCCGTTGAAGACGATCCGCTTGACCCGGCGGATCTCCTCGCTCAGCAGCCGGCGCAGCGCGTCCTCGAACTCCGCGCCGCCCGCCAGCTCCGCCTCCAGCGCCGTGGTCATCTCGTCCAGCGACTCGGCCATGATGGTGTTGAGCACCGTGGCCGGGAAGGAGATGGACTGCGACGAGCCCAGCGCGCGGAACTCGAACTTGTTGCCCGTGAAGGCGAACGGGCTGGTGCGGTTGCGGTCGCCCGCGTGCTGCGGCAGGTGCGGCAGCACGGGCGCGCCCAGGCCCAGCAGCCCGCCCTGGCGGCTGGAGGTGGCCTCGCCGGCGCGCTCCAGCTGCTCGAACACGTCCGTGAGCTGGTCGCCCAGGAAGATGCTGATGATGGCCGGCGGCGCCTCGTTGGCGCCCAGGCGGTGGTCGTTGCCCGCGAACGCCACGCTGGCGCGGATCAGGTCCTGGTGCCGCTCCACCGCGCGCAGCACGGCGGTGCAGAAGAACAGGAACTGCATGTTGTCGTGCGGGTTGTCGCCCGGCTCCAGCAGGTTCATCCGGTCCGTGCCCAGCGACCAGTTGAGGTGCTTGCCGCTGCCGTTGACCCCCGCGAACGGCTTCTCGTGCAGCAGGCAGACCAGCCCGTACTTGGGCGCCGTCTTGCGCAGCGTGATCATCATCAGCTGCTGGTGGTCCGCCGCCAGGTTGGCGTTCTCGTAGATGGGCGCCATCTCGAACTGGCCGGGCGCCACCTCGTTGTGCCGCGTCTTGACCGGCACGCCCAGCCGGTAGAGCTCGCGCTCCACCTCCATCATGAACGCCAGCACGCGGTCGGGGATGGAGCCGAAGTAGTGGTCCTCCAGCTCCTGCCCGCGCGGCGGCTTGGCGCCCACCAGCGTGCGGCCCGTGGTCACCAGGTCCGGCCGGCGGTAGTAGAACTCCTGGTCGATCAGGAAGAACTCCTGCTCCGGCCCGCAGGTGGCCGTGACCCGCGCCGCCTCCGCGCCGAAGAGCTTGAGCGCGCGCCGGGCCTGCGCGTCCAGCGCGTTCATGGAGCGCAGCAGCGGGATCTTGGTGTCCAGCGCGTCCCCGGTCCACGAGGCGAACGCGGTGGGGATGGACAGGTAGCACCCCGCCGGCGTCTCCACGATGAACGCGGGGCTGGTGGGGTCCCAGGCCGTGTAGCCGCGGGCCTCGAAGGTGGCGCGCAGGCCGCCGCTGGGGAACGAGCTGGCGTCCGGCTCGCCCTGGATCAGCTCCTTGCCGCTGAACTCCGCGACCGCGCCGCCGCCCTCGTTGGGGGTAATGAACGAGTCGTGCTTCTCCGCCGTGGACCCGGTGAGCGGCTGGAACCAGTGCGTGAAGTGGCTGGCGCCGTGCTCCAGCGCCCACTCCTTCATGGCCAGCGCGATGGCGTCCGCCATGGTGGGGTCCAGCGAGGCGCCGTGGTCGATGGTGTTGCAGATGGCGCGGTACACCTGCTTGGGCAGGCGGGCGCGCATCTCCGCGAGTCCGAAGGTGTTCTCGCCGAAGATGCCCTCGATGTCCATGGGCTCGGCGGGGCCGGTGCCGTTGCGGCTCTCCGCGCCCCAGCCGCGCGCGGCGGCCAGGGTGTCGAAGCGGGCGGTGGTTCTGGGCATTGCGCTCTCTCCTCTCGGGTTCGTCTGCTCCAAAGAATCGGTCGGATGCCTTTCAGCGCCTCAACCGCCCTGCGTGCCGGCTGGGCGCGGGCCCAGCCGGAGTGCTCCTGTTTCCTTGACGGTGGAAAGCACGATGCTGGTGGTGGTCCACTGCACGCCGGGCCAGGCCTGGATCTCCGCCAGCAGCGCCTCCAGCCCGGAGGTGCTCTCCGTGCGGATCTTGAGCAGGTGGCTGCCCTGGCCGGTGATGCTGTGGCACTCCAGCACGTCCGGGTGGTCCATGACCCGCGCGCGGAACTCGGGGTAGTGCCGCGAGCCGTTGATGCCCACGAAGATGAACGCGGTCACGTCGTGCCCCAGCCGGCGCGGGTCCAGCAGCACCGTGAACTGGCGGATGATGCCGCGCTCCTCCAGCTTGCGCACCCGCTCTCCCACGGCGGGCGACGACAGCCCCACGGCCTGCGCCAGGTCGTGCTGCGAGGTGCGCCCGTGCTCCTGCAGCAGCTCCAGCAGCCTGACGTCGATCTCGTCCAGCCGATTCGCGTTGGGAGGATTCGCCACTTTACTTTCTTAAGCTGGTCAGCGCGGTAGGCTAAGTTTCGCAGACGATAACGGCCACGCGCGTTCCACGCAAGGGCCGTGCGCAACTTTCTCACACACCGTGCGAGCGGGTCCCGGACCGGAGTCCGGGACCCGCTGGTCGGTCCTGCCGATCCGGCGCTTCGGCTTACAGGTCGCCGCGGCGCAGGAAGGTGTTGACCGCGGTGAAGAAGGCGGTCGGCTGCTCCAGCCAGGGGAAGTGGCCGGCGTTCTCGATGACCAGCAGCTCGCCGTTGGGCATGGCGTCCGCGTAGGCCTGCGTGCTGGCGAACGGGATGGGGTCGTGCGAGCCGTGGATGACCAGCGCCGGCACCTGCAGCGTCTGCAGCATGGGCACCAGGTCGAAGTTCGTGCCCAGCGAGCCGCGGCCGGCCACCAGGCTCAGCAGCAGCGCGTTGGCCGCCGCGGGGGGCACGTCGCACCAGCTGCCCTGGAAGTTGGCGAGGTTGGCCGGGTCGTAGAAGTACGCGGGGAACCAGATGGAGAGCAGCTCCTCGCACGCGGCCACCGGGTCCGGCGACATGCCGCTGGCCAGCTCGCCGAACAGCTCGCCCTGGCGCTGCAGCACCTCCGGCGCCGTGCGGGCAATGCGCTCCGCCTCGAACATGGCGTCGTACTGCGCCTGCACCGGGCCGGGCGTCACCATCACCAGGCGGTCCACGTTGCTCGGGTACTGCGCCGCGTAGAACGGGGCCACCATGGCGCCCCAGGAGTGGCCCAGGATGGACAGCTCGCCGATGCCGAAGAACTGGCGGACGGCCTCCAGGTCCGCCACGTGGCGGTCCATGCCGAGCTGGGCGGGATCGTACAGCAGGGTGGAGCGGCCGGCGCCGCGGGCGTCGTAGTAGATGACGGTGCGGCCGTGGGTCAGCGCGGTCAGGTCCTGGTCCATGTAGCCCATGGCCAGGCCGGGGCCGCCGGTCACGACGACGGTGGTATCCGGGCCGCTGCCGTACACGCGGTAGTAGAGCTGGACGCCGGCGTCGGCGCCGGGCAGGTAGCCGTCCTGGACGGACTGCGCGAAGGAGGCCGGCGCGGTGGCGGTCGAGGTCGAGCTGTTCACCACCGCGTCCTCGCACGCGGCGAGGGTGGTGACCAGGGCCAGGAAGGCGAGCGAATATTTCTTCACGGGAAGCTCCGTTGGGCGAAATCGTGGGGAAACGACAGGTGCCGCGACCGTCGCGGCACGTTCTCCAGACAAGGCACGCCAGGTGCCGCTCCCCGTGGCGGCATGGCGCCGCACGTTAACCGCTTGCGATGCTTCGTCATGCATCGCACTCTTGACATTTGGCGGATTTCCGACAGAAGTGCGTCACGCTCGCCCCACCTGCGGACCAGCCGTCCCACATCCTTGCAGCAAACGTGTGATAGTGACAGTGGACACCACGAGTGGAGGATAGTCGCCCCTCAGAGAGAGTGCCCTCGTGGAAACCGGAGTCAGGGCGCGCATCGTCCGCCCCCAGCCGGCGGTTGAAACCGCGCCTGAGACAACACGAAGTCCGCCTGCGCGGACTGAACGGGAGAGTACCGTACGCGACGCGGAGAGCCGCGCATGTCCATGGTAGAGACGCCCCGCCGGGGCGTCTCTACGCGGCCGGCCCTGCCACGGCAGGTGGCAACGCGCACCAGCGTACTCCCTCTCCCGCGCAGTTTGTGGGAGAGGGACAGCGTGCCCCCGCGGACGCGACGATAGTCGCGCGCCGCGGGGGCACGCAGGGTGAGGGCCCGTAAACGAACGGGCCGGCACCCTCGAGAGGATGCCGGCCCCTTTCACCATCACGCGTGCAGGCTCAGCCGTTCGGCGCGAAGCCGGTCAGCGCGATGCGGTACTCCTTGCTCTCCGCGTCCCAGGAGATGCGGTAGGCGGTGGGGTGCCAGCCGTGGCCCTCGTAGCGCGCCGCCACGCCCACCGGCAGCGTCACGTCCGGCTTGGTCAGCAGGAACTCGCGGGTGATCATGGGCTCCGCGAAGATCAGCCTGCCGTCGTAGCTGCCGTAGATGAACGTGTTCGTGAAGCGCTTGCCGTTCAGCTCGCCGGAGGTGGGGTCCACCCAGTGCACGCCCATCTGCGGGATGGCCACCGGCGCCGGCGAGACGTAGCCGCGCGGCACCAGGTCCGCCGCCGGGTACCTCGCGGCCTTCTGCTGGAACTCCGCGTCCGCCGGCGTCATGGCCAGCCGCTCGTCGTTGCTGATCGTGTAGAAGTGGAAGTCGAAGTGCGGGATGTCGTAGATGCCCGGGGGCTCGTGCCCGGCCGGGTTCCAGTCCAGCTCCACGGTCTGGAAGCCCAGGCCCGCGGCCTCCGCCGGCAGCGCCAGGATGTTCTGCGTGAAGTTGGCGTGCGGGCCGTGGCCGTGGCCCTGCGCCGGCAGCCCCTCCATGGCCTGCTCGCTGAGCGCGATGCCCAGCTCCACCGGCTTGCCGTCGTCCATGACCACGTACGTGCGGGCGGTGCCGTTGCCCATGGGGGCGGACTGCCCGTAGAACCGGCCGCT
The DNA here is from genome assembly GCA_035715345.1 of Longimicrobium sp. Lineage (GTDB taxonomy): Bacteria > Gemmatimonadota > Gemmatimonadetes > Longimicrobiales > Longimicrobiaceae > Longimicrobium. The sequence continues at coordinate 475 of DASTLD010000456.1, read as the reverse complement.
GACGCCGGGGTTCCAGCTGAACGCGGCCAGGGGAAGCAGGAGCGCGGCGCCGTACATCCAGCCGCGCTGCGGGCGGGGGTTGTAGAAGTTGGGCTTCTTCATCGGTCGGTGTGTGTCTGTATGGCTGCAGAGAGCTCGTGTGTCTCCGGCGGTCACCCGCGGGCCGCTCTCGTAGGAGCCCGTCCATCCGGTCGCCGGCCACCGCTGTTCTCGCGGTGCGCCTCGCAATTAGGCAGAGACAGTGCCGAATTGCGGCGATCTCGTCCCATCACCCGCAACTGATTGAAGTGGTTGAAGATAGAAGGAGACTGAATCCCCGGCATCCCACCCGAACGTGCGACAAACATGCCCCACTTGGGGAGTAAGCTCCGCACCTACCCCCCGCGAACCTGGACGCCATCACCCCGACAGGCATGCACACGCAAACGCGCCGCGGAGCCGGATGCTCCGCGGCGCGTTCCGCTGACGATGGGGT
>DASTLD010000455.1:0-2116 GCA_035715345.1 Longimicrobium sp. | reverse complement strand
CGGGGAATGGGAACGGATGATTAGCATCATCCCTTCCCGCCGTTTTGTCAATCCGCACCGGAGGGCACTTTTCCGTGCGCCCAACGTCCGTCACGCGTTGCCCCGGGCGCCGTTCCGGTTAGATTGGCGGCCTTCACGGCTCGTCCCGGCCCGCGCGCGGGCCGTCATCGTTCAACGCGTTCCATTCCGGGGGGACCCGCAGCATGGCGGACAAGTTCAGGAACTTCATCGGCGGCCAGTGGGTGGAGCCGTCCTCGGGCGGCTACTTCGAGAACCGCAATCCCGCGAAGCAGAGCGACCTGATCGGCCTGTGGCCGCGCTCCACGCGCGACGACGTGGACCGCGCGGTGGAGGCGGCGCGCGCCGCGTTCCCCGACTGGGCGCGCACGCCGGCCCCCGAGCGCGGCGCCCTGCTCAAGCGCGTGGGCGACCTGCTGACGGACCGCAAGGACGAGATCGCCAAGGCCGCCACCCGCGAGATGGGCAAGGTGCTGACGGAGACGCGGGGCGACGTGCAGGAGGGCATCGACACCGCCTACTACGCGGGCACGATGGGCCGCCAGCTCTTCGGCCACACCGTGCCGTCCGAGTTGCGCAACAAGTGGGCGATGAGCTACCGGCGCCCCATCGGCGTCTGCGGCCTCATTACCCCCTTCAACTTTCCGCTGGCGATCCCGACCTGGAAGATGTTCCCGGCGCTGGTGTGCGGGAACACGGTCGTCATCAAGCCGGCGGAGGACACGCCCCACACGGTCAGCCTGCTGGTGGAGATCCTGGAGGAGGCGGGCATTCCGAAGGGCGTGGTGAACCTGGTGCACGGCCTGGGCGAGGAAGTGGGCGCCGCGATGGTGGACCACCCCGGCATCCCGGTGATCTCCTTCACCGGCTCCACGGAGACGGGGTCGCACATCGGCGAGGCGTGCGGGCGCATGCACAAGCGCCTGTCGCTGGAGATGGGCGGCAAGAACGCGCAGATCGTGATGGCGGACGCGGACCTGGACCTGGCGCTGGACGGCGTGCTGTGGGGCGCGTTCGGCACCACCGGCCAGCGCTGCACCGCGACGAGCCGGCTGCTGCTGCAGGACTCCATCCACGACCAGTTCGTGGAGCGGCTGACGCAGCGGGCGAAGGAGCTGAAGCTGGGCTACGGGCTGGAGAAGGACGTGGACGTGGGGCCGCTGATCCACGAGGCGTCGCGGTCCAAGGTGGAGCAGTACATCGGGATCGGGAAGCAGGAGGCCACGCTGGCGCTGGGCGGCGGGCGGCCGGACGGCAAGGGGCTGGACGACGGCTTCTTCTTCGAGCCCACCATCTTCGTGGACGTGAAGCCCGGCTCGCGCCTGGCCACGGAGGAGATCTTCGGCCCCGTGCTCTCGGTGCTGCGCATCGGCGACCTGGACGAGGCCATCCGCATCAACAACGAGGTCAAGTACGGCCTGAGCAGCTCGCTCTACACGCGCGACACGGTCAGCGCCTTCCGCGCGTTCCAGGAGCTGGACAACGGCATCACCTACGTCAACGCGCCGACCATCGGGGCGGAGGCGCACCTGCCGTTCGGCGGGGTCAAGCAGACGGGCAACGGCCACCGCGAGGGCGGCTGGGAGGTCTACGAGTTCTACTCGGAGACCAAGGTCTGCTACCTGGACTACAGCGGAAAGCTGCAGCGCGCCCAGATCGACAACTACGACGCGTCGCCGTACTGAGGCGCGGGGCTGCGTTCTACAGCGGGGCCCCACCCCCCGACCCCCTCCCCCCGCGCCCGCCAGGCCCCGGTGCCGCGTCGGGGCTGGCGCACGAGGCGCGCGGAGAGGGGGAGAAGGTCGGCGCGGAGGTGGCGTGAACGATGGATGGCTGAGATCGCGCGGAGCCCGTCGGCGAAGGCCGACATCACGTTTTCGTAGCCGCGATTTCAATCGCCGGGCCCCCCCGCGCCGGCGCTTGGCCGCGCGCACCGAACTCCGCGTTCACCAACCCTTGGGGGGCCGCCGTCTGCGCGGGAGGCCCCACCCCCCGACCCCCTCCCCCCGCGCCCGCCAAACCCGGTGCCCTCGTCGGGGCTGGCGCACGAGGCGCGCGGAGAGGGGGAGAAGGTCGGCGCGGAGGTGGCGTGAACGAT
>DASTLD010000454.1:0-5411 GCA_035715345.1 Longimicrobium sp. | reverse complement strand
CCGCGGCGGGCGCGGCGGCGGCTTCGGGGGTCAGGGCGGCGGCCGCGGGCGCGGCGGCGAGGGCGGCGGCGGCGGCGAGGGCCGTGGCGGCGGCCGGGGCCGGGACGGCCGCGGCGGGCAGGGCGGCCAGGGCGGCGACCGGCGCGAGAGCGACCTCAAGGAGAACGTGGTCCACATCAACCGCGTGGCCAAGGTCGTGAAGGGCGGCCGGCGCTTCTCCTTCACCGCGCTGGTGGCCGTCGGCGACCAGGCGGGCAAGGTGGGCATCGGCACCGGCAAGGCCAACGAGGTGTCGGAGGCGGTGCGCAAGGCCATCGACTCCGCGCGGCGCGCGATGGTCAAGGTGCCGGTGGTCAACGGCACCGTGCCCCACGACATCGTGGGCGAGCACGGGGCCGGGCGCGTGCTGCTGCGCCCCGCGGCGCCGGGCACGGGCGTGATTGCCGGCGGGCCGGTGCGCGCCGTGCTGGAGTGCGTGGGCGTGCACGACATCCTGACCAAGTCGCTGGGGTCCAACAACCCCTTCAACATGGTGCACGCCACCGTGGACGCGCTGACCCACCTGACCACCCGCGAGCAGCTCGCCATCGAGCGCGGCGTGCCGGTGGAGGCGCTGGGAGGTGGCCGTGGCTAAGATCAAGATCACGCAGACCAAGAGCTACAGCGGCGCGCCGCAGAAGCACCGGCTGACGCTGCAGGCGCTCGGCCTGAAGCACCAGCGCAGCGTGGTGAAGGAGGACACCCCGGCCATCCGCGGCATGGTGTTCCAGGTTCGCCACATGGTCCAGGTGGAAGACGTGCACGAGGCAGGTGAATGATGGCGGACCTCACGAATCTGCGGCGCCCCGGCGGCAGCCACCGCGCCACCAAGCGCCTGGGCCGCGGCCCGGGCACCGGCACCGGCAAGACGGCCGGCAAGGGACATAAGGGCTCCAAGGCGCGCGCCGGCCACCACGGCCCCGGCGGCGGCAAGCCCGGGTACGAGGGCGGCCAGATGCCGCTGCACCGCCGGCTGCCCAAGCGGGGCTTCACCAGCCTCGACCGGGTGGAGTACCAGGTGGTCAACCTGTACCAGCTCCAGAAGCTGGAGCACGAGGGCCCGCTGGACCCGGCCTCGCTCAAGAAGCACGGGCTGATCGACCACGCCAAGCGCCCGGTCAAGGTGCTGGGCACGGGCGAGCTGACCCGCAAGGTCGAGATCAGCGCCCACAAGTTCAGCCAGGCGGCGCGCGACAAGATCGCCGCCGCGGGGGGCACCGTTCAGGAGATCGGCTGAGACGATGGCCAATCCCGTTGCGGCTCTGTGGCGCATCCCGGAGCTGAAGTCGAAGATCCTCTTCACGCTCCTGTGCCTGCTGGTGTACCGCATCGGCGCGCACGTCACGGTGCCCTGGGTCAACGTGACGGCGCTCGAGGCGTGGATGGGGCAGGCCCAGCGCACGGCGTTCGGCGTCTACGACATGTTCGTGGGCGGCGGCCTGAGCCGGGCCACCATCTTTGCGCTGGGCATCATGCCCTACATCTCCGCCAGCATCATGTTCCAGCTGCTGGCGGCGGTGGTGCCCAGGGTGGAGAAGATGCAGAAGGAGGGCGAGGACGGGCGCAAGAAGCTGACGCAGTACACGCGCTACACCACCGTCATCCTCTCGATCTTCCAGGCCTACGCCATGGCCATGTTCATCGAGAGCATCCCCGGGGCCGTGCCCAACGCGGGCACCGCCTTCCGCATGACCATGGTGCTGACGCTGGTGTGCGGCGCCGTGTTCATCATGTGGCTGGGCGAGCAGATCACGGAGCGGGGCATCGGCAACGGCATGAGCCTCATGATCTTCTTCGGGATCATCGAGTCGCTGCCGGTGGCGCTGTACGACACCTTCAAGCTGGTGGGCACCGGCCAGGTGAACGTGATCTCGCTGGTGGTGCTGTTCGCCATGATGGGCGTGGTGATCGCGGGCACGGTGGCGGTCACCATGGCGGCGCGGAAGATCCCGGTGCAGATCCCCCAGAAGGTGATGGGGCGGGGCCGGGTGCGGCAGGCGCAGAAGTCGTTCATCCCCCTGCGCATCAACATGGCGGGGGTGATGCCGATCATCTTCGCGCAGGCCATCATGATCGTGCCCGACACGCTGCGGCAGATGAGCGACGCGCGCTGGATCAGCTCGTGGGCCAGCACCTTCGCGGTGAACTCCTGGCCGTACTACCTGGCGTTCTCGGTGCTGATCATCTTCTTCACGTACTTCTACACGTCCATCATCTACAACCCGGTGGACATCGCGGAGAACCTGAAGAAGCAGGGGGCGTTCGTGCCGGGCATCAAGCCGGGCGCCAGCACCGCGGCGTACATCGACCGGGTGATGACGCGCATCTCGCTGCCGGGCTCGATCTTCCTGGCGCTGATCGCGCTGGTGCCCACGGCGCTGCTGCAGGCGTTCGGGGTCATCAACCTGAGCACGGTGCTGGGCGGCACGGGCCTGCTGATCGTGGTGGGCGTGGCGCTGGACACCGTGCAGCAGATGCAGCAGCACCTGCTGCTGCGCCGCTACGACGGCTTCATGCGCAAGGGCCGCATCAAGTTCCGCGGCCGCCAGCAGCGGTACATCTGAACGGCGGGTTACAGGTTACAGGCAACAGGTTACAGCCTTCGGCTCCGCGAGGGGCCCGCAGGCTGTAACCTGTAACCTGTCCCCTGTAACCTTCAGTTTTTCCCGAACGCAGACGGAAATCCCGACGTGGACCTGATCCTCCTCGGCGCCCCGGGTGCCGGCAAGGGCACCCAGGGCGCGCTGCTGGCCGAGCGGCTGGGCACGCCCAAGATCGCCACCGGCGACATGCTGCGCGACGCCGTCCGCCAGGGCACCGAGCTGGGGCGGCAGGCAAAGGCGGTCATGGACGCGGGGCGGCTCGTGTCCGACGACATCGTGCTGGGCCTGGTGCGCGAGCGGCTGTCGCGGAGCGACGCGGCGGAGGGCGCCATCTTCGACGGGTACCCGCGCAACGTGTCGCAGGCGGCGGCGCTGGACCGGCTGCTCCAGGACCTGGGGCGCCGCATCGACGCCGTGGTCTACCTGGAGGTGGACGACGACGCCATCGTGCGGCGCATGAGCGGCCGGCGCACGGATCCCGAGACGGGCGTGGTCTACCACGTGGAGCACAACCCGCCCCCGCCGGAGGTGGCCGCGCGCTGCGTGCAGCGCGAGGACGACCGCGAGGAGACCGTGCGGCGGCGGCTGGAGATCTACCGCGAGAGCACGGCGCCGCTGGTGGAGCACTACCGCGGCGCCGGCGTCCCCGTCCACACGGTGGCGGGCGACGGGCCCATCGACGCGGTGCAGGCGGAAATCCTGGCCATCCTGGGGCGTTGATCCACCTCAAGTCCGCGGAAGAGATCGACCACATCGCCCGCGCCGGGCACATCCTGGCGGAGCTGTTCCGGGCGATGCCGGAGCGGGTGCGGCCGGGGGTGACCACGGCGGACCTGGACCGCTGGGCGGAGGACTTCATCCGCGGCCACGACGGTGCGGAGCCGGCCTTCAAGGGGCTGTACGGATTCCCCGCCACGCTGTGCACCAGCGTCAACCACGAGGTGGTGCACGGCATCCCGTCGCCGCGGCGCGTGCTGCGCGAGGGCGACATCGTGAGCGTGGACTGCGGCGTCAAGCTGAACGGCTTCTACGGCGACGCCGCGCTCACCGTTCCCGTGGGCCAGGTGGCGGACGAGGTGCGGACGCTGCTGGACCGCACGCTGCGGGCGCTGGACCTGGGGATCGCCGAGGCGCGCCCCGGCAACCGCCTGGGCGACATCGGCGCGGCCATCCAGGAGGTGGCGGACGCGGCCGGCTACGGCGTGGTGCGCGAGCTGGTGGGCCACGGGGTGGGCCGCCAGCCGCACGAGGAGCCGCAGGTGCCCAACTGGGGCAAGCGCGGCCGCGGGCTCAAGCTGGTGGAGGGGATGGTGCTGGCCATCGAGCCCATGTTCAACCTGGGCACCGAGGGCGTGCGCACGCTGCCGGACCGCTGGACGGTGGTCACCAGCGACCGCAAGGCCAGCGCGCACTTCGAGCACACCGTCGCCATCACCGCCGACGGCCCGCGCGTCCTCACCGTCTGAGGACGAGCGGGAGAGCAGGCCCGGCGTACTTCGTACCCCGTACTCGTGGTACTTCGTACGGTTTTGGGGTTGTCAAACCGCGGAGACCGGGTTATTTTACCAGGCTCCGTTCATTAGGGAACAGCGAGGCGAACATGAAGGTCCGCGCGAGCGTGAAGCCGATCTGCGAGCACTGCAAGGTGGTCCGGCGGCGTGGCGTCATTCGCATCATCTGCAAGAAGAACCCGCGCCACAAGCAGCGCCAGGGTTAAGCCCAGCAATCGGCCAAAGGAGAAGGCAGGATGGCTCGTATCGCCGGCGTCGATCTGCCGCGTGAGAAGCGCGTGGAGATCGGGCTTACGTACATCTACGGAATCGGGCGCGCGACCAGCCGCAAGATCCTCGGAGAAGCGGGGATCAACCCGGACACGCGCGTTCACGCCCTGTCGGACGAGGACGTCAACCGCCTGCGGCGCATCATCGACGCCAACCACCGCGTCGAGGGGTCGCTGCGCTCGGAGATCGCGCGCAACATCAAGCGGCTGATGGACATCGGCAGCTACCGCGGGCTGCGGCACCGCCGCGGGCTGCCGGTGCGCGGCCAGCGGACGCACACCAACGCCCGCACCAAGAAGGGCCCCCGCCGCGCCATCGCCGGCAAGAAGAAGCCCGGCAAGAAGTAGCCGCGGCGGCTCCCGAGTGCCCCACGTGCCCAGTGCCCGCGGCTTTCCGCGGGGCGCTGGGCACACGGCACTTTCACCACCTTCGATCGGCGGGCGTCCGCGCCCGGCCGATGACCACCCCGCCGGAAGCCGCCGGCGGGGAGCCTTACCCGGACGCGCGGTAGGCCGCGCAGCCACAAGGAGCAGGACGAGATGGCCAAGCCGAAGACCGCGGGGCGCCCCAAGGCCAAGCGCCACGTCGAGAGCGAAGGCATCGCCCACGTGAAGGCGACCTTCAACAACACGATCGTCAACATCACCGACATGGCGGGCAACGCGGTGGTGTGGGGCAGCGCCGGCAAGGCCGGCTTCAAGGGCTCCAAGAAGAGCACGCCCTTCGCCGCCACGGTGGCCGCGGAGCAGGCCGCGCGCGAGGCGCTGCAGCTGGGGGTCAAGCGGGTGCACGTGTACGTGCAGGGCCCCGGCTCCGGCCGCGAGTCCGCCATCCAGGCGCTGGCCGCCTCGGGGCTGAACATCCGCTCGATCCGCGACGTGACGCCGATCCCGCACAACGGCTGCCGGCCGCCCAAGAAGCGCCGGGTGTAAAGAGGGGACAGGGGATAGGTTACAGGTTACAGCCCGCGACGGCGAAAGACCGGCTG
>DASTLD010000453.1:0-8180 GCA_035715345.1 Longimicrobium sp. | reverse complement strand
GCGCGCGACGCGGTGCGCGCCTACCTGCTGGGCCACCTGTGCCACGTGGCCGGCGACGCCATCTGCCACCCGTTCATCCACGACGTGGAGTGGCACCTGGGCACCAGCAGCCGCGCCAAGTTCGACCACGGCGGCGGCGAGATGTCCATCGACGCCAAGGTGGCGCGCCAGGTGATGGGGCGGCAGCACACCCGCGAGGGGCAGGCGTGGAGCGCCTGGTGGCCGGGCAAGCGCGAAGTGCCCGACGAGCTGTTCGCCGCCTACGACGCGGCCATGGAGGAGATCTACAGGGCCCACGGCGCGGACCGCCCGAAGGGGTTCGGCGGCTTCGAGGCGGAGCTGGCGCACGTGGACCCGCTGCCGCTCAACACGCGCTTCGTCAAGGACGGCTGGAGCGTGCTGCGCGGCGGCGCCGTGGGCATGGTGTACGGCTGGGGATACGGCTCCTGGTTCGGCTTCCTGACCCCGCTGATGCTGTCGGTGATGGCCATCGGCCCGCTGGCGGCGGCGCTGCCGCGCGGGCGGCGGATGACGCAGGAGGCGTTCTGGAACGTGGGCGACGAGCGCGCCGTCTTCGAGTACCTGGCGCTGCCGCTGGCCACCATGTCGTTCGTCCCCGTCTTCTACGGCACCTGGATCGCCGGGCTGACCACGGTGGGGGTGGAGGGCATCACCATCTTCGGGCAGATCAGCGCCTGGATCAACCTGGTGCTGGCGGGCGTGTTCTTCGGCACCACGGCGCTGGAAGAGGTGCACTGGGCGGCGCGCTGGTTCCTGCTCTTCGGCCTGCCGCTGGCCACCGGCGTGGTGCTGCTGATCCTGGCGGCGCTCAACTGGAAGGACCGCAGGGGCGCCGCGGTGCTGGCCGCGCTGTACGGCGTGCCCGCGGCGCTCTTCTTCGTCTTCCAGATCCTCTTCTGGATTCCCCTGGTGCCGGTGACCGCCGGCCTGGGCGCCGCGGCGGGCGACTCCGGCACCGGCCAGGCGGTGGGCCACTGGATCCTGAGCGCCATCCTGATCGTGGCGGCGGGCTATGCCTGGTTCACGCTGCCCTCGTTCCTGCGCGACGTGAAGCTGCCGGAGGCGCCGCAGCCCTTTCCCGCGGAGCGGCGCCACTTCGTGCGCCTGTTCGACGACACCACCCTCTTCCACCACCTGCCGCTCCCCGCGCCGGCGGGCGCCGGGCCGCACCCGGAGCAGCCCACGCTGGCGCAGCGCTACTTTCCGCCCGAAGCGCGCGAGCTGCTGGTGCTGTGGTACGAGGGCCCCGGCGAGCTGTACATCCGCTCCCGCCGCACCCACCTGGAGTTCAGCCGCTTTCCCGCCGGCACCAGCCCGTTCACGGTGCCCGCGCCGGTCATCCCCATGACCCCGGCGCAGTTCGGCGAGGTGCTGAACGTGGCGGTCAAGGGCCCGGCGGACGAGCCCAACGTGCTCAAGTTCGAGCTGAAGCACGCGGCGGACGACGAGCTGGACGTGGAGCTGACCCCCGGCGCCACCTTCAGCGACGGCGGCGACCGGGCGGAGCGCGGCGCAGACGCGGCGGCCCGGGCGGCGGAGTGGACGCGGGTCAAGACGACCAAGGCGGAGGGGTTCGTCCTGCGCCACGCGCCCAAGGCGGTGCAGGCGGTGCGCTGGTCCAAGGCCGGGCCCATCCCCTTCGACCCGCGCGAGGACGACGAGGTGGCGGGCCCGGGCACGGTGGGCAGCGCCGCGGACGACATCGACGTCACCGGCGCCAACACGGACTTCCGCGCCTTCTTCGTCCCCGGCGACCGCATCCGGGCCGCGGGCCAGGTGCGCACGGTGACGCTGGTGCCGGCGGCGGACCGGCTGGCGGTGCACTCGCCCTTCCACCCCGCGCTGCCGGACGGGACGGCGTACGCGCGCCTGGGCGGCGAGCGCGAGCCGCGCGAGGGGTACCTGCTGGTCAGCGACCCCGGCGCCGCCGGCCTGGACGGCGAGACGGTGATGGACCAGGCGGCGGACTTCGCGGCGCTGCTGTGCCTGGGCATGACGCCGCACCTGCTGGACCGCGAGCAGCTCACCGTGCCCAGGCTGGCGGGCAAGCAGAAGCTGGACGGCACCCCCGCCGACGCCTCCGTGGCCCGCGTGTACCAGGTGTTCCGCAACTGGAGCCTGGACCGCCGCCGCGTCAACGAGTGGCGGATGATCGTGGCCGGCGGCGCCGTGAGCGAGAAGAGCGGCCACGCGGACGGCTACGACGCGGCCATGAAGCAGCCCCGCCCGCCCGCGGCCGCCGGCGACCCCGACCGCTGGGTGCCGCAGCCCGGCCTGAACGAAACGACGCTGCTGCAGCAGGGGTGGGTGCCGCTGCTGCGCCAGTGGACGGCGCGCGTGGCCCGCCCGCAGGGCGCGGCCGGCAGCTTTGCCTCCGCGGTGGACCCCGCCGCCCCGGCCGCCGGCGTGCCCAGCAACCGGGACCTGTCGCAGGCGCTGGCCTTCCTGCTGGACATGCCCGACCCCGTGGTGGTCAGGACGCCATGAGCGACCAGGACGAGCTGCGGGCCCAGTTGCTGGCCGGCGAGGAGGACGACGACCCCGCGGAGCGCGAGGAGGAGCTGCTCCGCTGGCTGGGCACGTCGCCGCAGGTGTTCCGCGCGGCCATCATCGACGCGCTGGAGCACGCGCGCACCGCCCCGGCGGACCCGCAGGCGCAGCCGTGGGTGCCGCTGGGCCCGCGCAACGTGGGCGGGGCCATCCGCTCCTTCGCGCAGGACCCGCGCAACCCGCAGACGCTGTTCGCGGGCGCGGCGCAGGGCGGGCTCTACAAGTCGGAGGACGAGGGCTACACCTGGCGCTCCGTGGGCGAGCCGGACCTGGTGGCGCCCATCGGCGCCCTGGCCATTGCCCCGTCCAACCACCGGGTGGTCTACGCGGGCACCGGCGAGTCGTGGTACAGCACGGGGCAGACGGGCGTGGCGGGGCGCGGCCTGTTCCGCTCCGTGGACGGCGGCGAGCAGTGGGTCCGCCTGGTGGCCGCCGTGCCCACGGCGGGGGCGGCGCCGGACGGCGCGGCCAACTTCTACGGCCGCATCGTGGTGGACCCCCAGGACCCGCGGCGCATCTGGTCCGCCACGGAGCGCGGGCTGTGGCGGCGCAACGCCGCGGGCGGCTTCGTCCGCGAGCCGGTGATCCCCGCCAGCCCCGGCGCCATGGTGACGGACGTGGTGATGACCCGCGACCCGGGCAACCCCGACAACCTGGTGCTGCTGGCCGGGGTGGAGACGCTGGGCATCGCGCGGGGCGTGTGGGACCGCGCCGCCAACACCACCGCCTGGGCGGCGCCCGTCAACCCCTTCCCCGCCAACCTGGGCCGGGTGCGCCTGGCGCTGTGGGAGCCGCCCCCCGGCTGGGTCCCCGTCGGGACCGAGCCCAACGCGCCGGTGGCGTACGCCGTGGGGCAGGTCACCGTGGGCAACACGGCCACCCCCGTCTTCCGCTCCGCGGACCTGGGCGCCACCTGGCCGGCGGCGCCGGGCGCCACCGCGCCGCCGGGCACCGCGCAGACCTTCTACAACCTGACCCTGGCGGTGGACCCGGAAGACCCGGCGCGGGTGCTGTTCGGCGCGGTGGACGTGAGCCTGAGCGTGGACAGCGGCGTCACCTGGCCGCGGCTGGTGCTGGACTGGCGCCTGTACGACCAGGGCGACCGCGCGCAGCACGCGGACATCCACGCGCTGCAGTTCGACGTGCGACGCCCGCCCCCGCTGCTCCTGCCCGCGGCGCTGCTGGCCGCCGCGGGGGGGCGCCCGCGGCGCCGCCTGTGGCTGTGCAGCGACGGCGGGGTCAGCACCACGCCGGACTTCATGGTGCAGAACCCGCCGCCGCCGGTGCCGGCCGGCTTCGGCGCGGCGCCCACGCCCAAGCCCGCCTGGCGCAAGAAGAGCTACGGCATCGGCGCCGCGCAGTTCGTGGACGTGACCACGCACCAGACGCGCCCGCACATCTACGGCGGCGGCATGCAGGACAACGGCACCTGGGTCAGCTTCGGCGGGCCCACCTGGTACCGGCTGTTCGGCGCGGACGGCGGGGCCATGACCTTCGACGCGGGCGGCGTGCAGCGCTTCGTGGTCAGCCAGCAGACGCACGTCTTCATCATCAACCTGGCGGCGCCCCCGGCCGCGGCGCCCTTCGGGATGAACCACGCCGTGCTGCCGGACCTGCCCCCGCCCGGCAACGTGATGGTGCCGGTGTTCGGGACGGTGTTCCCCAACGGGGCCAACCCGCCGTTCATCGGCAACGTGGAGGGGCACCCCACGGCCGCGGGGCGGCTGCTGTTCGGGCGCAACGGCTTCGCCTCGTACACCAACAACTTCGGCACCAACATCTTCACCGCCAACGCCGCGGCGGTGGCCGGCGACGTGAGCGCGACGGCGTTCGCCGCCAACAGCAACGACCTGTGGATCGGCGACGTCAGCGGGCAGCTCTTCACCACCACCGCCCTGCCGGTGGCCAACGCCCCCGCGCAGCCGGCCTGGACGCCGGTGGCGCTGCCCGTGGGCGTGCCGGCGGACCCCATCGCCAGCATCGTGGTGCACCCCGCCAACGACCGCGTGGTCGCCGTCTCCATGATGGGGGCGGGGCGGGTGATCCTGAGCCACGACAAGGGCGCCAACTTCACCGACATCACCAACAACCCGGCGGCGGCGGGGGGCAGCGGCCTGCCGCCCGGCGCCACCCCCGCGCTGGCCTGGGACCCCACGGACCCCACGGTGCTGTACGCGGCCACGCTGGCCGGCGTCTTCGTCTGCCGCAACCTGCCGGCGCCGGGCGCGGCCCCGGGCGCGGCGGTGCCCGCCTTCAACCCCCGCTGGCGCACCTTCAACAACGGGCTGCCGCTGCTGCAGACCAACGACCTGAACGTGGTGCCGGTGCGCAACGTCCTGCGCTGCGCCACCCACGGGCGGGGGATCTTCGAGGCCAACCTTCCCGGCGCCACGCCGGCGCCGTTCCGCATCCCCGAGGTGCTGCTGCTGATCCGCCAGACCGTGGTGGAGGACGGCTACACCTACGTCCCGGCCAACACCGTGGCCAGCGACCCGCGGCTGGTGCCGTCGCCGGCGTTCAGCGCCACGGCGGCGTACGACATCCGCGTGGACGCGCCGGGCTTCACCCGCTCGGAGGCGTTCGACTTCGGCGAGGCCATCGACGGGACCGAGTTCGACGAGCAGCTGGTCTCCGACCGGCCGCTGATGGGCGACGTCAACTACGTGTACGTGCAGGTGGCCAACCGCGGCAGCGGCACCGCCGTGGACACGGAGGTGCACCTCTACTACGCCAACGCGGGCAACCCCGCCGCCGAGCCCCCCATCGTGGCCGCGGAGCTGAACTTCCCGGACGAGCCCCAGGAAGCGTCCGCGTGGAAGCGCGTGGGGCCGCCGCGCACGCTGGGGCCGCTGCGCGCGGGGCAGCCGTCGGTGGTGCGCTTCGAGTGGATCCCCCCGCTGGACATCGCCGACAACCTGGCGCTGCTGGCCGTGTGCCGCACCGCGGGGGCGCAGGACCCGCTGGCGGCCATTCCCGGCGGCCCGGTGCAGGCCTTTACCGGCGGCGAGCGGCGGGCGGCGCTGCGCGTCACCGCCGTCAACCGCGACCCGCTGCACATCCGCGACGGCGTGGACGACGACGGGCGGCGCGGGCTGGTGGCCTGGGGTGGGCGCAGCCCCGACATCATCGTGCGCCAGGGCACGGTGGACGCCAACCCGGCCGGCACCTTCACGGCGCTGGACGCGCACCACCTGGAGGACCGCGTGCGCCCGGGGCAGAACTGGGTCTACGTCCGCGTCACCAACCGCACGCAGGTGGCGGTCAACGCGCGGGTGCGGCTGCACCACACGGAGGCCGCCTCGCCCGCGCCGGGCAGCGCCTGGCACGCGATCGACGCCGTCCAGAACGTCAACGGCATCCCGGCCGGCGGCTCCGGCTTCGCCACCTTCAGTTGGCCGGGCGTGGACAACCCCGGCGGCGCGGCCCCCGGCTTCACCCTCGTGGCGGCCGCCAGCGTGACGGACGCGGCGGGCGCCGAGCTGGACCCCTTCCCGGACCCGGCCGCCGTCACCGGCGTCGACGAGTTCTGGCGCTACGCCACCCGCGAGCCGCTGGCCAACAACGTGGCCGTCCGCTCCCTGCGCTTCGAGCCATGATCGTCCGCCCCGTCATCGGCGGCTGGGAGCCGCCCAGCATCGAGCGCATCCGCGCCGTGGAGCAGCGCCGCCTGGCGGTGCTGCCCGTCCCCGGGCTGAGCGGCGACCTGCACCAGGACCTGGGCCGCGGGGCGCTGGCGGTGGAGATCACCGGCAGCCTGAGCGGCGACGAGGCGCGCGACACGTTCCTGGCCGAGGTGCGCGGCCGCTTCCTGGCCGGCGAGCCGGTGGACTTCGTGGCCGACATCGTGGGCGAGAGCGAGCTGGAGCAGGTGCTGATCGAGGAGCTGCGGGTGGAGGAGGTGGCGGGCCGGGCGGACGCCTTCCGCTACGCGGTGGTGCTGCGCGAGTACACGGAGCCGCCGGAGCCCCCCGCGCTGGGCGCCGACTTCGGCGCGGAGCTGGACGTGGAGCTGGACGGCCTGGCGGACCTGGGGCTGGACATGCTGGACCTGCCCGCGCTGCTGGCGGAGATCCCCGAGGTGGGCGACCTGCTGGCCCCGCTGCGCCCCGCCGCGGAGAACCTGCGCGGCGCGCTGGCCGGCGCCGGCGCGGTGCTGGATCCGCTCCGCGAGCTGCTGGAGGGATAGGGCCATGCCCGAGCGCGCGCTGCTCTCCGCCCTGGCGGCCTACCTGTCCGGCGCGGGCCTGTCGCCCACCCCCGCCATGGTGGGCCCGGCGGAGCCCGAGGACGCCGGGGACCTGCCCTGCCTGGTGCTGTCGCTGGAGCGGTCGGAGCGCGCCGGCGCCGGCGTGGGCGAGCGGTCGGAGCGGGTGACGGGGGCGCTGGCCTGGACGGCCCGCGTGGACCTGGCCAACCCGGTGCTGCCGGAGGACCCCACCTTCCGCCTGCTCAACACCACCCGCACCCTGCTGGTGCTGCCGCACGGCGGGCTGGTGAGGAACGACGGCACGGAGGGGCTGCTGCGCAACGACGTGGACATCCGGGTCCGGCTGGACGGCACGCCCCGCGCCTTCAAGCACCGGCCGGACCTGTACGGGGTCCGCTTCACCACCCCCGTGCCCGCCACGGGGATCGTGGAGGTGGACTACTTCGTGGGACAGTGGGAGCGCCGGACGGCGCGCATCGCCGGGGTGCTGCGGGTGGACGCGTGCGCGGCCGACGCCGCGCAGGCCGCCGCCCTCAGCGACACGGCGCTGGATGCACTGGCGGCCCCCGCGGCGCGCGCGCAGGTGCGCCGGCTGGTCTCGCTCGCCGCGGCGGGCGTGGGCAGCATTGCCGGCCCCGAGCCCGGCACCACCCTGCGGCGAAGGAGCCTGCGCTTCGCCTTCGTCTTCGAGCACGAGCAGGACCGCCCGGAAAGCTCGGGCGGCGTGATCCGCAGCATCCCGGTCACCGCGAACGTGGGCGGCTGAGCGCCCCGCTTCCCGGCAGGCGCACCTCAGACAGGAGATTGGAGCGATGGCAGAGACGATTCGCGAGATGATCATCCCCGGCACCTACATCGAGGTCAGGGCCGAGGGGCTGATCGGGGTGGGCGGCATCTCCACCGGCAACCTGGGGGTGGTGGGCACCGCCAGCCGCGGCCCGGTCAACCAGGTGGTGGTGCTGGGCAGCTACGCCGAGGCGCTGGAGACCTTCGGCTCGTACGACGCCTGGCCGTCGGAGAACCAGGACAAGGCGCTCACCCTGGTGCGCACCCTGGAGCAGCTCTTCAAGGGCGGCGCCAGCACCGTGTACGCCGCGCGCATCGCCGAGGTGGGCGACGGCAGCGTGGCCAGCATGGGGTGGACGGTCAAGGTGGGCAGCAACAACGCCTTCGTGCTGACCGCCAGCAGCCCGGGCACCTGGGCCAACGCGGTCACCGCCGCGGTGGAGACCAGCGGCGACCCGGCCAGCAGCGCCACCCTGACGCTGACGCTGGGACGGCTCAAGGAGACCTTCACCGGCGCCAACGCGGAGCAGCTCCTGGCCGCGGTCAACGAGGGCAGCCGGCTGGTGCGCGGCAGCGGGCTGGTGACGGCGCAGAAGGGCAACGTGCCCACCACCGT
>DASTLD010000452.1:0-8420 GCA_035715345.1 Longimicrobium sp. | reverse complement strand
CGACAGCCCGCATGCCCCCCCCCCCGCGAACCCGCCCCGCGCGTACGTGTATGGCGGGCTCGAACGCACATGGCGCAGTGGTTGCACCCGAGCCGCGGGTTCGGCGCGCGTGGCCGCGCCCCATCACGCCATTCCGCATGCACATGCCGGTGAAGTCCATCTCCCGTTCCACCCCGGCGGCCGCGGCCCTGCTGCTGCTGGCCGGCTGCTCCGCCGTGGGGCTGGGCCCCCGCACGGAGGCGCCCGCGCCGCCGGACCCGCGCATCGCCGCGCCGGCGCCGCCGCACATGCCGCCCGTGCGCGACGACCTCAAGCACGTCGTCATCGACGTGGACGCCAACGAGCTGCGCTTCATGGACGGCAGCCGCGTGCTCTGGAAGGCCCCCGTGGGCACCGGCACCGGCTTCCGCCTGGCGTCCGGCAGCGGCTCGAGCTGGCGGTTCGATACGCCCAGCGGCACCATGTACGTGCAGTACAAGGAGCAGAACCCGGTCTGGATCATCCCCGACTGGTGGTTCATCGAGAACAAGCGCCCCATCCCGCCCATGGACTCGCCGGAGCGGCGGCAGGAGGGCGGGCTGGGCGCCGCGGCGGTGTACCTGGGCAACGAGCTGGCCATCCACGGTACCGACAAGCCCGAGCTGCTGGGCCGCCGCGTCAGCCACGGCTGCATCCGCCTGTCCAACGAGAACGCCCTGCGCCTGTTCCACAACGTGCAGGTGGGCACGCCGGTGATCATCGTGGGCAACGCCCCGTTGCTCGACGAGGAGCAGCCGGACAGCGTGGCCGCGTTCACCCGCCTGGCCCGCCGCGTCCCCCGTCCGCCCAACCCGCTGGAGCGCGTGGGCACCGCGACGCTGCTGGCGCGGCTGGACGCGGCGCTGGCGGCGGCGGACACCAGCACGCGCTGGGTCAACCTTGCCCACACGCTGCTGGAGCGCGGCCTCAAGGACGACGCCATCGCGCTGCGCGGGCTGCTGTCGCGCGCGGGGCGGGCGCGGCCGGAGGCGCGGCGCGAGGAGTACGCCACCTTCCTGGCGGACGCCTTCGTGCGAGGCTCGCTGCGCGTGGTCGTCTCCCTCAACCGCATCCCGGCGGCGGACCGCGCGCGGGCGGCGGCGGAGATCGTGGAGGCCAGCATGGAGCTGTGGCACGGCGCGTGGGACGTGGCCGCGGCGCCCTGGCCCACGCGCCGGCTGCCCCGGGAGCGGCTGGGGCCGGAGGGGCAGGAGGGATGGACGGCCATCCAGCAGGCGGAGGCGGAGTACCGCGCCGCCCGCCGCGCGCCCGCGGCCGCCGCGGCGCGATGACGGACGTGGACGGGGCGCTGGGGACGCAGGACCTGCACGCGCACACCACCATGTCCGACGGCGATCTTTCGCTCGCAGACGTGGTGCGGCTGGCGGCGGAGCGGGGGGTGCGGATCGGCATTGCCGACCACGTGTCCACGCGCAACACGGAGCGCTTCATCGCCACGGAGGAGCGCGTGCGGGCGTACCAGGACGCGCTGGAGGGGGCGCCCGTCTTCCGCTCCGGCGAGTTCTGCTGGTGCGACACGCTGTGGAAGGAGCTGCCGGCGGAGGTGATGGACCGCTTCGACTACCGCATCGGCTCCAACCACGGCTTCTGGCTCCCGGACGGCCAGATGGGCTCGCCCTGGTGGAAGGCGCTGCCGGCGCCGTGGGACCAGCGGCCGCAGGAGGTGATGGACGCCATGGTGGCCAACCTGTGCGAGATGGTGCGGACCATGCCCATCCACATCGCGGCGCACTCCACGCTGACGCCGCCGGCGCTGTACGCGCTGGAGGCGGACGTGGACGCCTGGTGGACGGGCGAGCGCGAGGACCGCTACGTGGAGGCGCTTGCCGACTCCGGCGTGGCGCTGGAGATTTCCAACCGCTACCGGCTGCCGCACGACCGGCTGCTGCGCAAGGCGCTGCAGGCCGGGGTCCGCTTCTCGCTGGGCAGCGACGGGCACACGGAGCGGCAGGTGGCGCGGCTGGAGTGGGCGGAGCGCACGGGGCGGCGCGTGGGGATCACCGACGCGGAGCTGTTCGTGCCGGAGCGCCGCATCTGAGGAGCGGGCATGGCGGTGACAACTTCTCTCGGGGGGAGGACGTGATGCGCGAGGACGAGGCGGGGCAGCAGGACCGGGAGTGGCAGCAGGCGGGTTCCGCGGCGCGCGGCCCGTCCGCGCCGGGCGACCAGGAGCGCGAGGCGGCCCGCCGCGACCCGTCGTCCATCCGGGCGGAGGACACCGAGCCGTACGTGGGCCTGCAGTACGTGGCGCGCCTGTTCAAGATCGTGGCGATGATCGTGATCGTCGCCATCGTGGCGGAGGTGGTGGCCGGGCTGGGCTTCGAGGCCTCCAGCGACCGGCCGGCCTGGCCGGAGCTGATGCTGAGCCTGCTGACGGAGGTCATCCAGGGCGGCGTGCTGGCGGCCATGCTGTGGGGCGCCGGCGACCTGACGCTGCTCTTCATCGACGTGGGCCACGACGTGCGCGCCAGCCGCGTGCTGCTGGGCCGCTTGTCCGCGCGCGCGGACGCCGGCGGCGGCACCCCGGGCGGCGGCGTGCGCCGCGAGCCCCGCGGCGGGGAGGGCCCGGGGGAGCGCGGCCGGCCGTTGTAGGGAAGAGGGGTTAGGGAATAGGGAATAGGTTACAGGGGACAGGTTACAGGTTACAGCCGGCGGGTCGGCGCGATGTCATCCTGAGGAAGCCGCGCGCCGCCACGCATGCGTGGCCGCCTGGCGGCGACCGAAGGATCTTGCCCGCCCTCGGCCAATGCCGGCTGAACCGGGCGGAAACCCGCCCTGTGTCCCCGCAGGAGCATCCATCGTGCAGGCGATGGATGCTCCGCCGCTTTCGCACTTACGCACTCACGCACTCACGCACTCACCCCGTGACCGACGAGCGCGACCCGCATCCCCCGCTCCCCGCCGCGCTGGAGGGGATCGTGGTGGTGCTGTGGCAGACGCAGGACTACGTCAACATCGCCGCCACGGTGCGGGCGATGAAGAACTTCGGGCTCACGCGCCTGCGCCTGGTGCAGCCCGCGCTCTGGGACCCGTGGCGCATCGAGGGCATCGCGCACGGCACGGAGGACGTGGTGCAGCGCGCGGAGATCCACGACTCGCTGGCCTCCGCGCTGGGCGACTGCGCCTACGTGGTGGGCATGACCGCGCGCGAGCGGCGGGCCAAGCGCGTGGTGGCCCGCCCGCGCGAGATCGCGCCGGAGCTGCTGGACCGCGGCGCGGCCGCGGCGGAGGGGCAGGCGGGGCCGGTGGCGCTGCTCTTCGGCCGCGAGGACCACGGGCTCTCCAACGAGGCGCTGGACCTCTGCCACCGCACCTGCATCGTCCCCACCAACCCGGCGCACTCGTCGCTCAACCTGGCGCAGGCGGTGCTGGTGATGGCGTACGAGCTGTGGATGGAGGCGCAGGGACGCGAGCAGGGCTTCAAGCCGCCCCGCCGCGACGCCCCGCCCGCCACGGTGGACTTCCTGGAGCGCGTGTTCGCCGACGCGGAGCGGGCGCTCTGGACCGTGGACTTCTTCAAGAGCCGCCAGACCGAGAGCGTGATGCGCACCCTGCGCGAGCTGGTGCGCCGCGCCGACCCCGACATGCGCGAGGCGGGCTTCATCCGCGCCATGGCCATCGAGGTCATCAAGTACGTCGGCAGGCTGCGCGGAACGGACGCCGTGGCCGCCGACGGAACCGAGTCCCGGGCGTCCGGCGATAAGGCGGAGCCTGGCGCATAGGCATCGCGCCGCCGTCCGCATGGTGCGAGCGCCGGCGCATGCGGAGAGGCCCCCTCCCCGCTCGTTCCTCGCTGCCCCTCCCCCGCGGAGCGGGAGAGGGGCGTAGGCTCGCGCGTGGCGCGGCGGTCTGCGCGGGTACCCTTCCCCCGACCCTCCCTCCACCGCGCACTCCCCTTCGCGCGATGCGCGCGGCGCGGGGGGGAGAACATCAACGCGTAGATGGCGTGCGTGCACGAACGCCGGTGATGGCACCGGACCCGTCGGCGAAGGCCGACATCACGTTTTCGTAGCCGCGATTTCAATCGCCGGGTGCCCTGCGCCGGCGCACGACTACGTGCACCGATGTCCGCCTGCAATCCGCGCAGGCGGGCGTTCTGCTTCTGGAGGCGCGGAGAGGGGACGATGGGGGATCGTAAACGACGACGGCCCCGGCGCGCTTGCACGCGCCGGGGCCGTTCCTGCGGGAGCGGGAGCCGCTCAGCCCGTCGCGCCGAGCCGGATCACGTTCTCCGCGGCCGGGCCCTTGGGCCCGTCCACCACGTCGAACTCCACGGCCTCGCCCTCCGTGAGGGTCTTGAAGCCTTCCTGCTTGATGGCGGAGAAGTGGACGAACAGGTCCCTGTTGCCACCCTCGGGCTCGATGAAGCCGAAACCCTTGGCGTCATTGAACCACTTAACCTTCCCGGTCGAACGGGCCATCTCCTACTCCTGCTGCTTCGGTGAGCAATGATGCGGCGCGGATGGGAAGCCGTGCCGTTTGCCACCGCCGGACCGTCCGGCGCGTGGCGTGCGCCCATGGGGGGCGCAGTTCCAAATAGGCATGGACCCGCGCGGACCGATGCGCTGGACGCACGCGACTGCGTGCGGGGTCCCTTCTCCGTTCCTGTCTCAGGGGGGCTTGCGGTACGTGCGGGAACCGTCTTGCGCGGGAAGGACCGGGACGTCTTTCGGGCGCGGCTTGGCTCGCCGGGAGGCCACCTGCGGAGGAGTTGCCGGGTTGATGGGGCCCTAGATAGTGTTCGCGGGCCGCCGTGTCAAGGATTTTCTTGTTTTCGGGGATGATTCTCCCGCTCAGGGCAGCCGCGCGGGCAGGCGGATCTCCAGGCAGCAGCCGCCCAGGCGGGTGGCCGCGCGGGCGCTCACCTCCGCGCCCAGCTGCACGATCAGCCACCCCACGATGGCCGGCCGCCACTCGTCCTCGCGGCTGGGGTGCGGGTGGCGCCCCGGCGGGCCGTCGTCCTCCACGCTCAGCAGCACGCCCGCGCGCGGGTGCTCCGCGTCCGGCGGGTCCACCCGCAGCTCCACGCACACCGCGCCGCGCGCCCGCCGCGCCGCGCCGGCCAGCAGGTTGGCCACCAGCCGCGCCAGGAAGCTCTCGCGCCCGGGGACCATCGTTCCCTCCGGCACGTCGCTGACCAGGCGGATCTCCAGCTGCCGCGCGCGCACCACGAAGCGGCGGATGGCGCGCTCCACCACCGCGCGCGGGTCCATCCCCACCTCCGGCGACAGCGCGGCGCCGCGCAGCACGTCCACCACGTCGCGCAGCATGGCGCGCATGTCGGCGCTGGCCTCCACCGCGCGCTCCAGCTCGTCCGCCACGGGCCGGCCCAGGCGGGCCTCGCCGGCGGCCAGGCGCGCGCGCTGCTCCACCGCGTGCGCCGCCTCCGACAGGTCGTGCAGCAGCTCGGCGGAGATCTGGCCGACCGCCTCCAGCCGCTCGCGGAGGGTCGCTACCGCGGGAGGGCCGTCGCCGGGTGGGTTCAGTCGCTCGGGAACCATGCGGGCACTGCTGGGGCGGGTGCGGGGGACGCGGCCGGGCCGGGAAGCCGGGGCGCGGGAACGGCGGGCCGGGGCGCGGCGCCCGGCGGGACTGCGGGGATGGGTCCTGCCGGGCGGCGGGCGCCTGCCCGTCGGCTGCGGTTCATCTTCGCGTTCGGGGCGGCGGGTGTCAAGAAACGTGAGCCGCCGCGGCCTCGCGCAGCAGGTCCCACGCGCGCCGTACGTGCGCCTCCGTGGTGCGCAGGTTCCCCACCGCCAGCCGCAGCGCCAGCCGGCCGCGCACGCGCGTGTGCGAGAGGAACGCCTTGCCCGTCGCGTTCACCGCGGCCAGGATGCGGTCGTTGTGCGCGTCCGTCTCCGCATCGCCCATCCCGTGCGGGCGGTGGCGGAAGACGACCAGGCCCAGCGGCACGGGCGCCAGCAGCTCCCATCCCTCCTCCTGCTCCACCCACTCCGCGAAAGCGCGGGCCAGGCGCAGGTGCTCGCGGATGCGCGCGGCCATCCCCTCCGCCCCGAAGGCGCGCAGCACCATCCACAGCTTGAGCGCGCGGAAGCGCTTGCCCAGCGCGGGGCCGTAGTCCATCAGGTTGGTGACCGTCTGGCCCTCGGGGGTGATGAGGTACTCGGGGACGAGCGAGAAGGCGCGGCGCACCACCTCCGGCCGGCGCGTGTAGAGCGCGGAGCAGTCCACCGGCACGAACATCCACTTGTGCGGGTTGACCACCAGCGAGTCCGCGCGCCCGGCGCCGTCGAGCACGTGGCGCATCTCCGGCACCAGCGCCGCCGATCCCCCGTACGCCGCGTCCACGTGCAGCCACACGCCGTGCCGCTCGCACACGTCGGCGATCTCCGGCACCGGGTCGATGCTGCTGGTCGAGGTGGTGCCGACCGTGGCGACGACGCAGACCGGCTTCACCCCGTTCGCCACGTCCTGGCGGATGGCGGCGTCCAGCGCGCGCGGGTCCATGCGGAAGCGCTCGTCCGTGGCGATCTTGCGCGTGCCCGCCATGCCGATGCCCAGCGTGAGCCCCGCCTTGTCGATGGACGAGTGTACCTCTTCCGACGCGTAGACGCGCAGCCGCGGCAGGTCCCGTCCGCTCATGCCCTCCTCGCGCACGCCCAGCCCGGCCGCCTCGCGCGCGGCGGCGATGGCCACCAGCGTGGAGATGGAGGCGGTGTCGTGGATGGTGCCGTGGAAGCCCTCCGGCAGTCCCAGCAGCTGCCGCAGCCAGTCCAGCGTGCGCTCCTCCAGCTCCGTGGGGGCGGGGCCGGTGCGCCAGAGCATCGCGTTCACGTTGAGCGCGGCGGCCAGCATCTCGCCCAGGATGCCGGGGCCGGAGCCGGTGATGGCGAAGTAGGCGAAGAACGCGGGGTGGTTCCAGTGGGTGATGCCCGGCACGATCACGTCGCGGAAGTCGCGCAGCACGTCTTCCATCGCCTCGCCGTGCTCCGGGGGCGATGCGGGAAGGCGCGCGGAGACGTCGCCGGGCTGCACCTGCGCGAGCACGGGAAGCTCGCCGACGCCCGCGAGGTAGTCGGCCATCCAGTCCACCGCCGCGTGCGCGTGCCGCCGGAACTCCTCCGCCGGCATGTCGCCGGGCGCTGCCGTCCACCCCCGCTGCCGTTCGTCCATCGCTCGTCCAGTCCGTGCGCCGTTTCCGAGCCCGCCCCTGCGCGGTAACATAGGCACGTCGCCCCCGCTCCGCACACGCAATCGCCGCGATGCCCATCACCTGCTTTCACCCCTGGCACCGTTGTCATCCTGAGGGAGCGCCGCGCAGCCCCTTGCGTTGCGCAGCCCTGTGGCGCGACCGAAGGATCTTCACCGCCTGCCGCGGGACCGGCATACACACACGAAGGCGTGCGGGCACCCCTGCGCCACGGCCCGCCCCAACCTTCGCCGGCAAGATCCTTCGGTCGGCGCCATGGTCCTGCGTCGCAAACGGCGCCGCGAGGCGCCTCCCTCCGGATGACATCGCGCGCGCTCGGCGGGGGGGGGCGCGATGATCCGCATCGCGCCCGACGTGCGGGATGCGCTCGCGGGGGGGAGGCCGGTGGTGGCGCTGGAGTCCACGGTGCTGGCCCACGGGCTGCCGCGCCCGCGCAACCTGGAGGTGGGGCGGGCGATGGAGGACGCCGTGCGCGCCGGCGGCGCCGTGCCCGCCACCATCGGCGTGCTGCGCGGCGTGCCCGCGGTGGGCCTCTCCGCGGAAGAGATCGAGCACCTGGCGATGGCGGACGGCGTGCTCAAGCTCTCCACGCGCGACCTGCCGGTTCCCATCGCCCGCGGGCTGGACGGCGCCACCACCGTCGCCGCGACGATGTGGCTGGCGCACCGCGCGGGCGTGCAGGTGTTCGCGACGGGCGGTATCGGCGGCGTGCACCGCGGCGACGCGCGCGACGTGTCTGCGGACCTGACGGAGCTGGGCCGCACGCCGGTGCTGGTGGTGTGCGCGGGCGCCAAGTCCGTGCTGGACCTCCCGGCAACGCGCGAGGCGCTGGAGACCGCCGGCGTGCTGTTGGTGGGATGGCGGACGGACGAGCTGCCCGCCTTCTACGCCCGCGAGAGCGGCATCCCCGTGGACGTGCGCGTGGACGATGCGGCGCAGGCCGCCGCCCTCTGGCGCGCGCACCGGGCGATGGACCTGCCCGGCGGCATGCTCCTCTGCGTCGCCCCGCCTGAAGCCGCCGCCCTCCCCGGCGACGAGATCGGCCGCGCCATCGACGTCGCGCTGGCGCGGGCGGCGCAGCGCGGAATCCGCGGCAAGGACGTCACCCCGTTCCTGCTGCGCTCCGTCGCGGAGGCCACCGGTGGCCGCTCGCTGGAGGCGAACGTCGCGCTGCTGCGGCAGAACGCGCGCGTCGCGGCCGAGGTCGCGG
>DASTLD010000451.1:0-10571 GCA_035715345.1 Longimicrobium sp. | reverse complement strand
GGCCTCCCAGCTCAGGATGTCCTGCAGGATGCCGGGCTTGCCCTCCACCGGCGGCGTGTTGTCGATCCAGCCCAGGCTCACCCCGTCCGCCCCGACCATGGTGGTGGCCAGGAACGGGAAGTACGCCGCGCCGTAGCTGAGCCCCTGGCCGCCGACGCTGTCGCGGAACTGGGCGATCACGGTGTCGAGCGGCGGCGCGCCGCGCGCCTGCGACAGGCTGCCGGTGCCGTAGACGTCCAGGATGGCGATGCGGTCCTGGAGCGTGTCGGCCTGCCGGAGCATGGCCTGCGCGACCTGCGAGAACGCGCTGGAGACCCACGGCGTGGTGGGGTCGTCCGGCGGCAGCAGCACCGCGTCGGGGATGACCAGCATCGTGGGCCCCGCCTGCGCCGCGACGGCGTCCAGCCCGCGCAGCAGGTCGGCGGCCGCGACGGGAGCGTCGTACGATCCCACGGAGACGACGTAGCAGGCGCCGCCGCCGTTCGCGTAGAAAAGCTGCAGGCTATCGTACAGGTTGTAGCGCTGGCCCTCCGCGGCGAGCGTGAAGAACACGGTCGCGGGCGGCTCCACGGTGGGGTTCAGCACGCTGAAGCTGCCCGGCGCCGGCTCGTCGAGCGTCTGGATGCGGTACTTCGGCTGCGGCGCCGCCCCGAACGTCTGCTCATACTCCTCCAGCGACGTGATCGGCACCGGCTGGTTCAGCACGGACTTGCCCGCGATTGCCGCCGTCTGCGTGTATCCGATGAACGCCGGCACCGCCGTCGCCACCCCCACGACGGACGGCGAAGACGCAGCGATCTCGGTGATGTAGACCCCCGGGTGGGCGCGGGAAGCGAACGACGCCGACCCTCCGGTCTCGGCAGCGGGGGGAGTGGACGACTCCATGGGGCGGGATTCCTTTCGGACCTGCGAGTGGGAACTCGGGGGATGGGACGACCATGGGCAATACTCGCCCGGCGAGCGGAATCCGCAACGATCTTCATCGCTGGCGCCGGGTGGGCTGGTGCGCTTGTCCAGCGTGAACTTGCTCGATTACCTTCGAGAGTGAACCCTCTCGCCCGTTTTCAATTCTCCATTTCACACCACGCCTCACGAACTTGCACCATGCTGCAAGTCACTCCGGCAGATCTGCTGCGGATGCGCGACGCGCTCACCACACTTCATGGAGGCGTGGCCGCATTCGTCAACGAGCAAGGGATACTGCCATCAGCACACTCTCAAGCCGACAACGAGACCCGCACGTTCTCACGTCCGGAGTCGGTTCAGACTGTTTGCAGTCAAGCTAATTTGTTTATCGAGGTAGCCGCAGATCAACTCACCGCTTTTACGAAAACGATTACTGAGCCTTTCGAAACTATTGCTCCATGGACATGCATCAGAGCGCTACTTGAGTCTGCCGCGCTCGCGGCTTGGTTGTTAGACCCTCGACCCAGCGTGCACGAACGCGTCGGTCGAAGCCTCGCACTTCGCTACGAAGGATTGGACCAGCAACTCAAGTTCGTAAGAATAGCTGCTCCGTCCGACGCTCCGGCGATTCTCACGCGTATTGATGAGGTGGAACGCGATGCGATTGGGATGGGATTCCAAGTGGTAACTGATCGGCACGGGAAGCGGAACGGTATTGGTCAGAGAATGCCGTCAGCGACTGTCGTCATTCGGGACACGTTGGATGAGGAAAAAATGTATCGAATGCTGTCTGCCGTCGCGCACGGTCACTTTTGGGCTATCCACCAACTCGGATTCAGGCGTAACACATCGCGCGACAAGACTCTATCCTCGAGCGGTGTGCATCTATCCGCTCTTGAGAAGGAGGTAAACTTGCCCGGGATGGCTTACCTCACACTGCTCTCAGCAAAGGCGTTCGGACGGGCGGTATGGAACCAATGCCAGTACTACGGCTGGAATCAGGGCCGGTTGGTAACGATCTTGGAGAATGCTGCTGACGAGATGAACGCCTCTAAGCGCATGCGGTTCTGGAAATAAACCTCATCGGCAAATCGACATCCGAGGTACTTACTCGACAGCCCCAGACGTCTGATGAACGTTTAGCTCCGCCAATTGCCTCAGTCGTGTAACATCTGTCTTGGATACATGCCGTGGGTCGCGCGGGATACGCTTCAGCGGGCGCAAGTTATCAACGGGAACGGGCGCTATCGCAGAGAGAATCTCATCCTCTTTTGCTGGAGTGATCGTCCGAGAGGCACTCTCCACGCAGAGGACGGCGCGCTGGCCCAGCACCTCGTCGGGCATCCCGAGATAGGCGGCGTGGCGGATGCCGGGGACGGTGAGGGCGCGGACCTCGGCGGCGCCGGGCCACCACACGACGCCCGCACGGCGCACGCGTTCCTTCACGCGGCCCATCAGCCACAGCCGCCCCTCGCCATCCATCCACGCCGCATCGCCGGTGCGGTGCCAGATGCCCGCACCGTCGCGGATCTTGTTCTGGCGCTCGGCGTCGGGATCGTTCAGGTAGCCGGACAGCACGTGCGGGCCGGAGACAACGACCTCGCCCACCTCTCCCGGCGCGCCCTCCCACTCCGCCAGGCCCGCATCCCCCAGCATGATCGGGCCGTCCTCGGGGCGCAGGAGGCGGACGTCCACCTGCGGCACCGGGCGGCCCACGCACAGGCCCTCCGCGCGCGGCTCCGCGGCGGCGCCAGCCTCCATCGCGGCCAGCATCTCGCGGGCGGAGATGCCGGCGATGGGCTCCGCCTCGCTGCTGCCGTACACCACGCCCACCTCGCCCTCCACCACCTCCGCCAGCAATCGCGCCAGCGGCGGCAGCACGGGCGCGCCGCCGGTGAACAGCGCGCGCAGCGGCAGGCGCCGGCCCGTCTCCGCGCACCAGCCCGCCAGCCGCTCGTAGAACGCGGGCGAGCCGCTGCTGGTCGTCACCCGCTCGTCCGCCATCTGCCGGAAGATGCGCTCCGGGCGGATGTCGGCCGGGCGGCGCGGGTCGAAGTCCGGGAGGACGCTGGTGACGCCGCTCGCCAGGTTGTTGAGCACGAAGACGGGCAGCGTGGGCATGTCCACGTCGCCGTCGCGGGGCTGGAGGTGCGCGGCGAGGGCCAGGTGCTGCGCCCACAGGAAGTCGTGCGAGCGCGCCGCGGCCTTGGGCGCGCCCGTGCTCCCCGTGGTGAAGGTGACCAGCGCGTGCGCATCCCCATCGACCGCCACCGCCGGCTCCGCGGCCCCCGCGACCTCGTGGCGGCGCAGCGAGAACAGGCCCCGCCCCGCCGCCAGGTGCAGCGGGATGCGGCGCACGGCGGGGCTCAGCAGCCGCAGCAGGTGCGCCTTTGGCGTGCCGATGAACGCCTTCGGGTTGGCGATGCGCACCGCCGCGTCCAGCCGCCGCCGGTCCGCCCACGCATCCACGAACACCGCCGTCGCGCCCCGGTGCAGGCAGGCCAGCAGCGCCACGTACAGCTCCGCGGACATCGGCACGAACAGCAGCACCCGGTCGCCGGGGCCGATGCCACGCCGCGCCAGCCCGGCCGCCAGCTCGCGCACGCGGCGGTCGAGCGCGCCGAACGTCAGCCGCCGCGCGGACCGGCCGGCGCCCTCCACGATGGCGTCGCGCTCCGGGTGATGCGCCGCGCGCTCCGCCAGCCGCGCCGCGATGTTGGGGTTCACGGCGCCCACGCGTACAGCGCGTAGCGGCGGAACACCTCGCCGGAGTGGCGGGAGATGCGGACGGAGGTGTTGTCCGCGTGCATCAGCGCGTGGATGACCGCCGCGTCGCCGCGCTCGTGGGCAATGCGGCGCACCTCGTCCGTCAGGAAGGTGCCCAGCCCCAGCCCGCGCGCCGCGGCCGCCGTCGCCAGCGTCTTGAGCACCACGCGTCCCGGCTGCAGGCGGTCGGGGAACGCGAAGACGTAGCCCAGCAGCCGCCCGTCCCCGTCGTGCGCCAGCCGCACCAGCTCCGGGTCCAGCAGCGGCCGCAGCGGCGCGTACCGCGCGAGGAACTCCGGGAAATCGATGGGCGAGTAGAACGGGCTCTCCGCGAACGCCTCGCGCGTCAGCCCGAAGATGCTCTCCAGCTCCGCGTCGAAATCGTCCAGCGCCAGCGGACGGATGGTCACGCCGCGCGCCCGCAGCCGCTCGGCAAGCTCGTCGCGCCGCGGCTCGGGCGCGGACAGGTCGCGGACGATGGCGCTCTCGTATGCCGCCGCCACGCGGAAGCCGGCCTGCGCAAAGTGCCGCGGGTACTCGGGCGGGTTCCACGGCTCCGACAGGAACGACGGCTCGGCGGGCCCTTCACCCGGCTCCGGCGGCAGTGCCAGGCGGTATCGCCCCCACGTGCTGCCGTTGAGCGGCCCCAGGACGCGCCGCGCCCCGCGCCCGAAGAGCTGCATCGCCGCCGCGCGGAGCAGGTCCGGCCCGGCCGCCGCGTCCACCGCCTCGTACCATCCCAGCAGGCCCGTCCGCCCCGGCGCGCCGTGCAGGTCCGTCGCCCGCGTGTACGCAACCCGCGCGAGGGGCCCGTCCGCGCCGCGCATCAGCAGGCAGCGTGCGTCGGGCGGCAGTGGATCGTCGGGGCCCGCGTATCCCACGCGCTCGCGCAGGGCGGCGAACTCGGCGGCCCGCGCATCGTACGGGCGGAACTCGTCGACCAGGTAGTTCGGCATCAGTCGGCGGAGGCGGGGGCGGGCGATGCGTCCCGCGCCGGAACCGTCTCCCGGCTCCCCAGCAGCAGGATCGCGGGCAGCAGGAGCAGGTCGGCCAGCATGGCGCCCAGGATGGCGAGCGAGGACACGATGCCGAAGTAGGCGATGGAGCGCGAGCTGGAGGTGGCCAGCACCGCGAAGCCGATCGCCAGCACCAGCGACGCGTACACCACGGCGCGGCCCGTCTCGCGGTAGGTGCGCGCGACCGCCTCCTGGCGCGGGGTGCCGGCCTGGCGCTCGGCGCGGTAGCGGAACAGGAAGTGGATGGTGTCGTCCACGGCGATGCCCAGCACGATGGCGCCGATGGTGGCCGTGGCGATGTCCAGGGGGATGCCCGTCCATCCCATGATGCCGAACACCAGCGCCACGGGGAACAGGTTGGTGGGCACGGCCGCCAGCGTCAGGCGCCAGGAGCGCAGCAGCAGCCCCACCATCGCGAACACGATCAGCGTCGAGATCGCCAGCCCCCACACCGTCCCGCTCACCACGTAGTCCACGATGCGCAGGTACAGCGGCAGGTACCCCGCCGGCCGCAGCGATCCGCCGGCGGCCTCCAGCGGATCGCCGCCGTACGACAGCTCGTCGATGACTGCCTGGAACCCCGCGGTGCTGGTCATCGGCACGAACAGGGTCACGCGCCCCTCGCGCCCGTCCGCCGAGACGTACGGCCCGCCCGGCGCCGCGCGGCCCAGCGGCGCCAGGTCCGGGAAGCCGAAGGTGCGCTCCACGCGCGAGTCCCGCTCCGCGTACCGCTGCCAGCGGACCGTGCGCTCCAGCACGTCGGGGTCCAGCACGGACTGGCCCGGGCCGGCGCGGACGACGTACTCCAGCGGCACGTAGTTGCCCGCGTTACGCTCGATCCAGCGGCTGTCCTGGCGCGCCACGTGGCCGGGCGGCAGCAGGTCGATGGTGTACGTGTCCACGCGCAGGAACAGCGTCAGCACCAGCAGCCCGGTGGTGACCAGCGCCATCACCCCCAGCACGGCCCAGCGCGCGCGCCGCACCTCCACGGAGAGCCACGCCAGCGCGCGGTCGATGCGCCCGCCGCGGGCCCGCTCCGGAGGCGGCGGCAGGTCCCACAGGGCCAGCGCGGCGGCGCCCACCACCAGCGTCATCACCCAGCCCATCAGCATGGCCGCGGCGGCGAACAGGCCCAGGTCGCGGATGGCGGGCATGCGCGAGCTGGCCAGCGCCAGGAACCCGGCCGCCGTGGTCAGCGCGGTGAACAGGTTGGGCAGCGCCACCCAGGCCGCGCTGCGCGCCACCAGCTCGCGGCGCGCGGGCTCGTCCACCGGCCCGGCGGCGCGGCGGTCGGCGTAGTAGTGGGTGATGAGGTGGATGGCGTCGGACAGGCCGATCACCAGCACCAGCATGGGCAGGATGGAGGTGACCTGCGTGAACGGCCGCCCGGTGAGCGCGAACAGCCCCGTGGTCATCACCGACACCAGCACGGGCGGGACGATGGCGATGGCCACCGCGCGCCAGCGCCGCAGCGCCAGCCAGAGCAGCACCGCCATCACCACGAAGGCGATGCCCAGGTAGACGGCGCTGTCGCGGATGGTCTGGCGGTTGAGCGCGTCGTACACCACGCCGATGCCGGCGTAGTGCGCCGGTCGGCCCGCGGCGCCCAGCGTGGCGTCCACCGAGGCGCGCAGGCTGTCCAGGATGCCGCCGCGGCGCGCATCGATGTCGTCGCGCACGTCCATGCGGGCCAGCAGCACCGCCGTCCGCCCGTCCGCGGAGACCAGCCCGGCGCGCCGCAGCCAGCCGCGCGCGGCGGAGTCCCGGCCCAGCGTGTCGGCCATCACCCCCGGCGCCAGCACCTGCGCAATGCCGTCCACCGCCTCGACGCGCTCCGCCGCGCGGCGCTGCACGACGGCCTCCGCCGGCGCCAGCGCGTCGCCGGGCGCGCGGTAGGCGATGGCCGCCACCTCGTCGCTGCCGAACTGCCGCAGGAAGCGGCGGTACTCCGCCAGCGCCGGGTCGTGCTCGACGAACCAGACGGACAGGCTGTTGTCCGGCCGCAGCCCCGAGCCCGCGGCGGCCAGCGGCAGCACCGCCGCGAGCGCCGCGAGCAGCGCCGTCCTGGGCCGCCGCGTGACGGCGTGCAGCACGCGGAACAGGTTGCGCTGCGCGCGCATCCTCAGCGTGTGCGGGCCGGCGTCGAGCAAGTGCGGTGTGGTGTCGGCGGGCATGCGGCGGGGGATCGGGGGAGCGCCGTGGAAGATACGGCCCCGCCGCGTCGGGCGATACGCCGCCGCACGAGCAACGGCCACGGCGTGCTCACTTGCGGATTACGCCACAAACCGGTTACGATTCGCGTCCATTCGCCCGCGCGCCGCGGGCGGTCCGGCCCCCAAACACACCCGGGAGACGCGCCATGCGCAAGCTGAAGCTGGAGTCGCTGGAGGTGCAGTCGTTCGTCACCACGGAACGCGCGGCCGGGCCGCGCGGCACCGTGGCGGCGCACCAGGACATCATCGAGGGCGGCGATCCGTTCTTCGAGATCCAGGCGAACACCCGCCGCAACTGCCCGCCGCAGACGTACAACATCGAGGTCTGCGGCGACACGTTCTACTTCGACTGCACCCTGGGCTGCAGCGTGGAGACGAACTGCTTCTGCGAACCCGTTCCGTGAGCCGCTGAACAGGCCCGACGCCGTAAAGGGGGATGCCGCTCCGGCATCCCCCTTCCGCTTCGGCACGAGCCCTTGCGTATTCAGACACAAAATAGCTATTGTTCCCGCCGTCACCGCCATCGGGTGCGGGCGACGGGTTCATCACACCACGGGAGAGACGCACGATGCGCAAGCTGAAGCTGGAGTCGCTGGAAGTCGAGTCCTTCGCCACCACGGAGCGCGGCGCGGGGCTGCGCGGCACCGTGCAGGCGCACGCGGAGATCGCGCCGGACGACAACGTCGACCCGTGGACGGACCCGGGCACCACCACCATCCAGCCCGCCACCTGGAACGCCTCGGTCTGCATCGATACCTACGACGTGAAGGCCTGCGGCGACACCAAGTACTTCGACTGCACCTTCGGCTGCAGCGTCGACTGCTCGCGCGAGAGCTACTGCTACGTGTGCTACGCGGACGACAACTCGGCGGCCTGCGAGGTCAAGTAGCCCGTCCGGTCCGGAGTCGGGAAAAACGAAGGGGGATGCCCGCGCGGCATCCCCCTTCGTTCGTGCGGCGGTGCAGGCCTGCGCGCGAGGCGGGTCCCGCAGGCGCGGCGAATGAAGAATTCGCGGCTATGAAAACGTGATGTCGGCCTTCGCCGACGGGTTCGGCGAGGTTCCGGGTTTTGGTGAGCGTTTGCCTGGTCATGCGCCGACGTTCTCCCCCTCTCCGCGCGCCTCGTGCACCGGCCCTGGCCGAACACCAGGCCCTGGCGGGCGCGGGGGGAGGGGGTCGGGGGGGGGGCCCCGCGCAGACCGCTGCCTTGACGGTCCGAATCGAACCAGAGCCTACCCCGCGCTGACGGTGCGGTCCGCGGCCCAGGCGCGCAGGCGGGCCACGTCTTCCGCGCGGGTGCGGAAGAGCGGGCGCGTGCGGCCCAGCTCCGCGCGCAGCAGCTCCGTCGTCAGCCTGCCGCCCTCCGCCAGCGCCGCGTACAGCGCGGAGACGATGGCCTGCTCGATCTCCGCCCCGCTGAACCCGTCCGCGGCCGCGGCCAGGGCCGGCAGGTCGAACGCCTCCGGCTTCTGCTTTCGCCGCGACAGGTGCAGGCGCAGGATCTCCTCGCGCTCCGCCGGGCCGGGCAGGTCCACGAAGAACAGCTCGTCGAACCGGCCCTTGCGCAGCAGCTCCGGCGGCAGGCGCGCCACGTCGTTGGCCGTGGCCACCACGAACAGCTCCGCCGTGCGGTCCTGCATCCAGGACAGGAAGGTGCCCAGCACCCGCGTGGAGGTGCCGCCGTCGGCATCTCCCCCGCCCTGCAGCGCCTTCTCGATCTCGTCGATCCACAGCACCGCCGGCTGCAGCCGTGAGGCGGTGTCCAGCGCGCGGCGGAAGTTCTTCTCGCTCTCGCCGATGTACTTGTCGTAGAGCGCGGCCGGGTCCAGGCGCAGCAGCGGCAGCCCCCACTCCGCGGCCACCATCTTTGCGCTCAGGCTCTTGCCGCAGCCGGGCACGCCCAGCAGCAGGATGCCGCGCGGAAAGCGCAGCCCCAGCTCCTCCGCGCGCCTGGGATCGGCCAGCGCCGCGCTGCGCTTCGACAGCCACGCCTTGAGCCCCGGCAGCCCCGCCACCTCCGCCTCGCCCTCCGCCACGGGCACGAACTCCAGCATCCCGTCGCGCGCCACCGCCTCCGCCTTGGCGCGCAGCACGCGGGGGATGTCGTCGGGCGAGAGCACGCCGTCGTCCAGGATGGCGCGGGTGATGACCTTGCGCGCCTCCGCCAGCCCCATCCCCCGCAACGCGTTCAGCAGGCGCGTCAGGTCGCGCTGCTCCAGCTCGACGGCGATGCCGCGCTGCTTCGACAGCTCGGTGATGACCTCGCGCATGACCCGGCGGTACTCGGCGGGCCGGGGCAGCGGCATGGAGACGGTGGTGCTGTGCGGGCGCAGCGCCTCCGGCAGGTCCACGCCGCTGCCGGTGACGACGATGGCGCCGTTGCGGCCGGCCAGCGCCTCCACCGCGTCGCGCAGCTTGGCCGCGATGGTGGAGTCCGCCAGGTGGTCGCCCAGCCCGCGGAAGTGATAGAGGGCGGCGGGGGCCAGCTCCACGTGGTGCAGCGCCTGGAGCGGGTGCGTGGTGTCGTACGGCGTGGCCTCGTCCTTCGGCTCGTCGCGCCGGCGGAAGGCGTCGAACGGGACCTCGCGGCGGCGGCTGACGCTCCAGCCCGCGGCCGCGGGATCGCCGCGCGGCGGTGGGGGCGCATCCGCGTCCGGCTCGGGCTCCAAGTCGCGCGGCTCGCGGGCGCGGCGGATGCCGCGGGTGATGGACCAGGTGAAGAGCGGCAGCCCCACGCGGTCGGCCAGCTCGCGCAGCAGGTCCGCCGCGCGGTCCTCTTCCAGCGTCTCGAGGACGATCAGGCTGTAGCTGGACCGCACCAGCAGGTCCAGGTCGCGCAGCAGGTCCTGCAGGGCCATGGGCGGGGAATACGGGGCGGACACGAATGGCCCCCAAACGTACCCGCCGCCCCCGCCGCGCGCCATGCGCCGCGGCGGGCGGTGCTCACTTGCGGCGGGTGAACACCAGTCTCCCCGCGGGGTCCGCGTTCAGGTCGGCGCCCGAGATGTCGGCGTACGAAAAGACGATCCGGTCGGGCCGGTTCGTGGCGACGGTGCCCATGCCGAGCCCCAGCTCGCGGGCTTCGTTCTCGTACACCCAGATGAGCCTGCGCTCGTGCAGCGTGGCCTGGATGGTGTGGAACTCGATGGGATAGGGGCGGGAGTCGTTCTCGACCTCGCCCTGGATCTCGACGTTCGGACTCCCTTTGACCTGCGTGATCAGTGCCGTGCCGGCCCGCGTCTGCCCGTCGTGGCGGATGAGCTGCACGTCGAACTCACCCGCGAGGTCGATCGGCGTGCTGGCCGATGCCCGAAAAACCTCGCCGTACGTATGGGACGAGAGCCAGAACACCATGACGAAGCCGGCCAGTGCCCCACCGTACTTGATGCTCCCGCCGAGCAGCTTCGACTCCCCCTCCGCGCGGGATTCCAGCCAGCGGAACAGCACGAACGTGATGAGCAGGCTGAGGATCGCGGTGGCCAGGAACTCGGCGAACTCGAGCTTCATCGTGATAGGAGTGCGGCGGGATCGCGGCGGCCCGCGCGCGGCACGGCGAGCGGATGCCGCGGGGGGTCAGGCCGGGCGGAGAGAGACTGGCCTGCGCCGGTCCCACTTCGCGCGGCCGGCCCTGCGAGGTCATGGATCGGTAATCTGGGGCGAGCGGAAAACGT
>DASTLD010000450.1:0-4212 GCA_035715345.1 Longimicrobium sp. | reverse complement strand
ACGCCCTTCTCGAAGCTCTTCTTGGCGTTGTCCCAGGCCCCGCCCGCGTTGGACTGGAACATGGCCATCAGCACGCCGCTGACGGTGACGCCCGCCAGCAGCCCGCCCAGCACCTCCGGCCCCATGGTGAAGCCGACGACGACCGGAACGATGAGCGCGATGGCGCCCGGCAGCAGCATCTCGCGGATGGCCGCGCGGGTGGAGATGGCCACGCAGCGCCCGTACTCCGGCGTGCCCGTGCCC
This sequence comes from Longimicrobium sp., assembly GCA_035715345.1. Taxonomy (GTDB): domain Bacteria; phylum Gemmatimonadota; class Gemmatimonadetes; order Longimicrobiales; family Longimicrobiaceae; genus Longimicrobium. Next base: position 3,969 of record DASTLD010000450.1, on the reverse strand, counting down.
TCCATGATGCCCGGGATCTCGCGGAACTGGCGGCGGACCTCCTGCACCATCGACATCGCCGCGCGCCCTACCGCCGCGATGGCCAGCGACGAGAAGATGAAGGGGATCATCGCGCCCACGAACAGGCCGCCCAGCACCCGCGCGTTGGAGATGTCGATGACGTCGATGCCGCTGATGCCCATGAAGGCGGCGAACAGCGCCAGCGCCGTCAGCGCCGCGGAGGCGATGGCGAAGCCCTTGCCCGTGGCCGCCGTGGTGTTGCCCACCGCGTCCAGGACGTCCGTGCGCTGCCGCACCTCGGCCGGCAGGTGGCTCATCTCCGCGATGCCGCCCGCGTTGTCGGCGATGGGGCCGAAGGCGTCGATGGCCAGCTGCATGGCCGTGGTCGCCATCATCCCCGCCGCGGCGATGGCCACGCCGTACAGCCCCGCGAACTCGTAGCTGGCGATGATGCCGCCCGCCAGCACCAGGATGGGCAGCGTGGTGCTCTCCATCCCCACGGCCAGCCCGCCGATCACGTTGGTGGCGTGCCCCGTGGACGACTGCTGGACGATGGAGTTCACCGGGCGCCGGCCCATGGCCGTGTAGTACTCGGTGATGATGCTCATCAGCGCCCCGACGGCCAGGCCCACGGCCACCGCGCCGAACACGCCCATGGGACCGAACTCCTGCGCGCCCGCCCGCTCCAGCCGCATGGTGTCGGGCAGCATCCAGTTGATGAGGAAGAACGACGCGACGCCGGTCAGGGCGATGGAGACCCAGTTGCCCAGGTTCAGCGCGCCCTGCACGTTGCCGCCCTCCTTGACCCGCACCAGCAGGATGCCGATCAGGGAGAAGACGATGCCCAGCCCCGCGATGACCATGGGCAGCAGGATGGGGCTCATGCCGCCGAACGCGTCGCCGGACGCCACCACCTCGCGGCCCAGCACCATCGTCGCCAGGATCGTCGCCACGTAGCTGCCGAACAGGTCCGCGCCCATGCCCGCCACGTCGCCCACGTTGTCGCCCACGTTGTCGGCGATGGTGGCCGGGTTGCGCGGGTCGTCCTCGGGGATGCCCGCCTCCACCTTGCCCACCAGGTCCGCGCCCACGTCCGCGGCCTTGGTGTAGATGCCGCCGCCCACGCGCGCGAACAGCGCGATGCTCTCCGCGCCCAGCGAGAAGCCGGTCAGCACCTCCAGCGCCCGCTCCATCTCCGGGCCGTTGGCGGAGGCGCCGTCCACGAACATGCCGTAGAACAGGATGAACAGCCCGCCCAGGCCCAGCACCGCCAGCCCGGCCACGCCCATGCCCATCACGCTGCCGCCGGCGAACGACACGTCCAGCGCCTTGGACAGGCTGGTGCGCGCCGCCTGCGCCGTGCGCACGTTGGCCTTGGTGGCGATGCGCATGCCGATGAAGCCGGCGGTGGCGCTGAAGAGCGCGCCCACCAGGAAGGCGCCGATGATGGCCGGGTGCGACCGCTCGTCGCTCAGGCTCAGGTAGCCCAGGAACAGGCAGGCGATGACCGCGAAGCCCGCCAGCACGCGGTACTCGGCCTTGAGGAAGGCCAGCGCGCCGTCGGCGATGTGGCCGGCGATGCTGCTCATGCGCTCGTTGCCGGCGTCCTGCCGGGCCACCCAGGCGGAGCGCCACAGGGTGTACAGCAGGGCCAGCACCCCGAACGCGGGGATGGCGTAAGCGATCTCGTGCATGTGCGCGGTTCTCGTCAATGACGAAAGGGCCGGGGCGGCGCGGCGGCCGCCCGCGTCCCGGGGGGTACGGAAAACAAGCCGGATAACTTGCCGCCCGCGCGGCGCTTCGTCAACCGGGGCGGCGCGGGCACGCATGCTGCCGCACGGCGGGCATCCCTTCATCACACCTGCGGCGACGGAGACGGACGGCGGCCATGGACCTGACGGGCATCCACCACCTGACCGCGGTCACCGCGGACATCCGCGGCAACCACGCCTTCTACACGCGCGTGCTGGGCATGCGGCTGGTCAAGCGCAGCGTCAACCAGGACGACGTGAGCGCCTACCACCTGTTCTACGCGGACGCCGCCGGCACGCCGGGCAGCGACGTCACCTTCTTCGACTGGGCCATGCCGCGCGAGCGGCGCGGCACGCACGCCATCACCCGCACGCACCTGCGCGTGGGAGGGGGCGCGGCGCTGGAGTGGTGGGCCGGGCACCTGCGCGAGAACGGGGTCGCCGCGGGCGAGGTCGCGGAGCGCGACGGGCGGGCGGTGCTGGACTTCGAGGACCCGGAAGGCCAGCGGCTGGCGCTGCTGGACGACGGCGGCGCGGGGCCGGCGGGGGTGCCGTGGGAGCGCAGCGCGGTGCCGGCGGAGCACCAGGTGCGGGGGCTGGGGCCCATCCTGATCAGCGTCCCCGACCTGCGGCCCACGGACGCCACCCTGCAGCGGGTGATGGGGATGCGCCCCGCGCGCGAGTACCCGCACCCGGACGACGCCGCGCACACGGTGCACGTGTACGAGATGGGGCCGGGCGGGCCGCACGCGGAGCTGCACGTGGCGGTGCAGCCGGAGCTGCCGCCGGCGCGGCTGGGGGCGGGCGGCGTGCACCACGTGGCCTTCCGCACGCCGACCTTCGCCGAGTACGACGGCTGGGCGCGGCGGCTCAACGAGCTGCGGGTGCCCAACAGCGGCCCCATCGACCGCTTCTATTTCAAGAGCCTCTACTTCCGCGAGCCGAACGGCGTGCTGTTCGAGATCGCCACGGACGAGCCCGGGTTTTCCGTGGACGAGGACCCGGCCACGCTGGGCGAGCAGGTGGTGCTGCCGCCCTTCCTGGAGCCGCGCCGGGCGGCCATCGTCGCCAATCTCAAGCCCATCGACTGAGGATCTCACGCAGAGACGCGGAGACGCGGAGGAACGCAGAGGAAAAAAGAGAGGACGCAGAGAAAAACGGGAGATTTCTCCGGCTTTTCTCTGCGTCCTCTGCGTCTCTGCGTGAGGCCCTTCTTCAGTTCTCGCTGGGCTCGGGGCGGGTGCCGGCGGCCACGAGGAAGGCGGGGAGGGGCACCACCTCGGCCAGCAGGGTGCCGCGCGAGGCGGTGCCGCCGGTCAGCGCGGGCACCGGCGCGCCGTCGAAGGTGGCGGTGCCCACCAGCAGCGCACCCGCCGCCAGCAGCCGCTGCTCCGCCACGCTCCCGCGCGCGGCGAGCTGCATCCGCCCGTCCGCCAGGTACAGGCCCGCGGGCGGCAGTGTGCCCCGCCGCCAGGCCACGGCGCGGGTGCGGTCCTCGTAGTGCGAGTTCTCGGGCGTGACGGAAGACTGGCGCATGCTCCGGAAGATCGGTTGAAGCGCTTGCGGCGGCCCCTGTTACGCCGGCGGCGCGGTTTCGTGCCGCGCGATCGCCTCCGCGCGTGAAGCGATGATCGTTGCCCCGGGCGCGCTCCGCCGCTACTCATGCAGCGTTCCCCGTCACCCGCTCCACCCGTCCTGCCCGGAGCCGCGTCATGAGCATCGAGTTCGACGTCACGCAGCGCTTTGCCGCCCCGCCCGAGCGCGTGTTCCATGCGCTCACGGACCTGGACGCCGCGCGCGAGTGGATGCAGGGCTTCGTGCGCCTCGAGCGGGTCGGCGAGGTGGCGTCCGGCCCGGGCATGCGCTTCCGCGAGACGCGCCGGATGTACGGCCGCGACGCCACCGAGGAGTTCGAGGTGACCACGTACGACCCGCCGCGCGCGCTGGGGCTCTACATCGACGGCAGCAAGGGCTCGTCCAAGCGCGGCGAGTACCGCTTCGACTACCGCCTGGAGCCGGACGGCGACGGGACCGTGGTGCACATGCACGGCTCCATGACCGGCATGCCGAAGGTGCTGGGCTGGCTGGGCAAGCTGCTGGCGGGCCCCTTCAAGAAGGCGTGCGCCAGGGACCTGTCCGCCCTGGCCGCGTACCTGGAGCGCACCGCGCCCGCGGCGGTGTAGCGCCTACCCCGCCGCCAGGATCGCGCGCGCGGCCC
>DASTLD010000449.1:0-6756 GCA_035715345.1 Longimicrobium sp. | reverse complement strand
CCGCGCCGGCCCATCCCTTGGCGCACCACACCCCGCAAACAACAACCCTCCCCCAGACTTGGGGGAGGGTGCGAGCCTAAGCGAGCGGGTGGGGGCGCCCGCCCGCGCGCCGGACTGATCGCCCGCAGCTTGGTCCGTGCGCTCTACCGGCGTGTGCGACGGGCCCGGTGCGGTGTGCCCGCCGCCCTACCGCCCCGCGCGCCGCCCGCTCCCGCGCTCGCGCTCGCGGCGGTCGGCGCTGTTCGACGCGCTGGTGGGCGGCACCAGGCGGCGGTTGGGCACGTCCCACTGGCCGGCCGTGCCGCCGCGGCCCGCGCGCCAGCGCTCGCCCAGCGTGGGCTCGGGGTCGAAGGGCTGGTTGTACTTCTTGTCCAGGTAAAAGTTGGCGATCTTGGCCGCCAGCGGCGCCGCCGCGTCGCCGTGCAGCCCGTGCTCCACGATGACCGCCACCACGATCTCCGGATGCCCGTCCGGCCGCCCCGCGAACCCCACGAACCACCCGTGGTCGTCGCCCTGCGGGTTCTGCGCGGTGCCCGTCTTACCGTACAGCTTGTAGCGCGCCAGGCTGGACTGCAGCGCCGTGCCCTCCTGCTCCGTCACCAGCCGCAGCCCCTCCCACAGCGCCTCCAGCTGCTCGCGGTTCAGCCCCAGGTCGATGCCCTCCGCCTTGCCGGCGCTGTCGCTGGCCACCAGGTGCGGCGGCGGCGCCGTGCCGTCGCCGGCGATGGCGCTGTACGCGTACGCCATGCGCAGCGGCGTCTGCTGGTTGGGGCCCTGCCCGATGGCCAGGCTCATCACGTCGCTGGGCACCGCCGGCACCCCGAAGCGCTCGCGGTACCACGGCAGCCCGGCCGGGAAGATGCCCGGCAGCTCCGACGGCAGGTCGATGCCCGTCTTGCGCGTGAAGCCCATCCGCACCCCGGCGCGCGTCAGCTCCTGCAGGCCGATGTTGATGCCCACCTGGTAGAAGTAGACGTTGCACGAGTTCTCGATGGCCTGCGCCAGGTCCAGCGAGCCGTGCCCGCGCGGGTACCAGCAGCGCGAGTAGCGCCCCGCGTACGCCATGCCGCCGGAGCAGGAGATGGGCATGCGCGTGCTCATCTTCAGGATGCCGCGCTGCAGCCCCACCGCCGCCGTGATGGTCTTGAACGTCGACGCGGGGGGGTACTGGCCGGTGATGGTGCGGTCCAGCATGGGCTGGCGCGGGTCCGTGTTCAGCGCCCCCCACAGCCGCGGCGGGATGCGCCCCACGAAGCCGTTGGGGTCGAAGGTGGGCGCGCTGTAGATGGTCAGGATCTCGCCCGTGCTGGGCACCATGGCCACCACCGCGCCCTTCATGGTGTCGGGGAAGAGCTCGTGCGTGTACTGCTGGAGCTTGAGGTCCAGCGTAAGCCGCAGCGGCGTGCCCGGGATCGGCGCCTGCGAGCCCACCGCCGCCGTGGGATTGACCACGCGGCCCTTGGCGTCCACCTCCACGAAGCGCGCGCCGTCGCGGCCGGTCAGCTTCAGCTCGTACTGCTTCTCGATGCCCGCCTGGCCGATCAGCCGGCCCTGCTTGTACCCCGCCTGCCGGTACTGCGGCAGCTCGAGCTGCTCCTTGGTGATCTCCGTGACGTATCCCGTGATGTGGCCGATGGCCGGCCCGGCGGGATAGAAGCGCTGCGGGCGCTCCACCACCATCAGGTTGGTGAACGCCGCGCGGCGCTCCTCGATGGCGGCGGCCTGGCTGTAGGTGGCGCGGTCCGTCACCTCCAGCAGGTCGTGCGGGCGGCGGGCGCGCTTCTGCATCAGCGCCTCCACGTCGCTCTGCGCCAGGCCGATGAACGGCGCCAGGTCGTCGAGCGTCTCCCGCACCAGCTCCGGCTCGCCCGGCAGCACGGCGATGGAGTACGCGGTGATGCTGGTGGCCACCACCTCGCCGTCGCGGTCCAGGATGGTGCCGCGCGGCGCGGGGATGGGAATGCCGCGCAGGCGGTTCTCCTCCGACCGCATCGCGTACTGCTTGCCCGACACCACCTGCGTGTGGAAGAACGCGGTCAGCAGGGTGGTGATGATGAACGTGATCGCGAACACGGCGCCCAGCGTGCGGCGCTGACGCGTGTCGCCCTGGAAGAGCTTCATCTTGCTGCGTGGGATCTCGATTTTCCCGGGTCCGGCGGATGCCGGAAAACCGCCCGTGGAACAGCAAGGAACGCGCCCGGCGGGGGGCTACCGCCGCACGAACCCGCCGGTCCGCCGCACCCCCCTGCCCCGCCGCCGCACCAGCCCGCGCAGCCGCCCCATCAGCCGGGCGATGGGGGCGAACCCGAGCGGCGGCGGCGGCACCGGCGCGCCCTCCTCCACGTGTCCGGGGGGGTACGACCGCGCCGCCCAGGCCAGGATGGCGCGGTCGGCGCGGGAGAGCGGCAGCGCGCGGGAGTTGCGCGCCAGGAAGCGCCGCACCGCGTCGCCCCGGCGCGGCCGCGTCTCGCCCGCCAGCAGCAGCGCGGCGGTGCACAGGCGGACCAGGTCGTCGCGCGCGCGGGCCGTCCAGGCGCCGTCGCCCGCGGCCAGGCTGGCGGCGCACTCCGCGCCCCCCTCCTCCACGCGGTCCAGCAGCGACGCCGCGCAGAACAGCGCGTCGCGCGGCGTGAAGGCGATGCGCGGGGGCAGCGCCAGCGGCGGCCAGAGCGGCACCGCGTCCTCCAGCGCGTCCACCAGCATGGGCGTGCGGCGGCCCTCGTCCAGGTCCGGGAGCGACACGGACCACACGGAGACGGGCACGCCGCTCCCCGCCGCCACCTCCGCCGCGATCGCCTCCGCGTGGCCGGCGTGCGGCTCGCGGTCCGGCGGCAGGTGGCGGAAGACGAGCAGCACGTCGACGTCGGAGTCCGGCCGCGCCTGCCGCCGCGCGCGGGACCCGAAGAGCAGCGCCTGCACCAGCTCCGCGCGCACCTGGCCCCGCACGCGCGCCACCAGCTCCTCCGCCGCGCGCCGCTCGCGCGGGCCCAGGCAGCCGTCGACGGGCGTGTCGCCGCGCCGCGCCGCATCCCACATCCGCCCCGCCTCCGTGTCCGTTTTCACGCGGGCCGCGGGCGCAAGTCACGTTCCGGTTGAACTGCAACCGCAGGACTCACGCGGAGCCGCGGAGAACGCAGAGAACTACAGTAGGACTTCTTCGCACGGGTAATGGTGCCCGTGCTTGATAGAAAAAAGCCCCTCCCCCGAAGTTGGGGGAGGGGTTTGGGGAGGGGGCCTCCGCCCACGGAAGGCACCCCGCCTCTAAGCGAGGAATCCCGCCTGCTACGCTGCGCGCTGATTACGCGTGAGACCTGCAGCAGGGGCTTGGGCTCGTCACCCGCTACTCGCTCCCCGCCAGCCGCCGCAGCCCGGGGAACGCCTCGCTGAGCCGGACGGTGAACGTGCCCTCTTCCTCGCGCGCGCGGGCCAGCACGGCGCGGATGGCGGCGCGGTCCAGCGCCGGGCCGTCGTAGCCCGCGCCCAGCAGCGCCTGGATCACCCCCTCCGTGTGGACGCGGCTGCGGTCGTAGAAGTCCTTGTAGACCCTGAGCTGCGCCCCCTCCACCACGATCGGCTCGTAGCGGATGGTCAGCGGCACCGGCGCGCGGAAGGTGGACCAGCGCGTCACGCCCGACCGCGCCAGGATGCCGGTGATCTCCCCCGGCGCCACGGTGGGGCTGGCGCGCTCGTGCAGCAGCCGCGCGAGCGCGATCACGTCGCGGTTGCGCATGCGCACGCACCCGTGCGACGCCGGTGCGCCGATGCTGGCCGTGTCCGGCGTGCCGTGGATGTAGTAGTACGGCGCGAAGAACAGCTTCACCCGCCCCATGGGGTTGTTGGGCCCCGGCGGCGTGAAGCGGTCGTCGCGCGCCCACTCGCGGTCCGGCGGCCGCCACGACGGGTTCCATTCCGCGCGCTGGATGGTGAACTCGCCGTCCGGCGTGTCGTGGCCCGGCTGGCCCACGGACACCTGGTAGGTGCGCAGCACGCTGTCGCCGTCCAGCACGCGCAGCCGGTTGGCGGGAATGTTCAGGTCCAGGCGCAGCCCGGACGCGGGCGCCTGCGCGGCCGCCGGGGCCGCGGCGCCGGCCAGGGCCAGCAGGAATGCGAGGGAGCGGAGTCTCACGTCTGCGGATGCGGATCGGGAAGGTTCACGCCGTGGGCGGGACATGGTACGCCACATCCCAAGCGGAAGTTGCGGAAGAAGTTAACGCCCTGCTCCGGACGCAAGAAAGCCCCGCCGCGGGGAGCGGCAGGGCTTTGCAGTGGTCGCCGTAGGATTCGAACCTACGACCTCTCGCGTGTGAAGCGAGCGCTCTGGACCAGCTGAGCTAGGCGACCAGTATCGCGGGCCGGGGGGTACCCGCGCCCGCGCCGGAGAGTGGGCTGCTTCCTGCGGGGACCTGACCCTTTGCCCTCCAGAAATCTCAAAGTACCCCGTAGGGGAATCGAACCCCTGTTTACGCCGTGAGAGGGCGTTGTCCTAGGCCACTAGACGAACGGGGCGTGGCGTACCGACGAGCGTGCAAACCTATCAGCCGTACCGCTTTCCGTCAACCCCGCGGAACCTTCTGGGGGATGGGGAGAACACGAAGAGGCGCCGCCCGGATTCGAACCGGGGGTCGAGGATTTGCAGTCCTCTGCCTTACCACTTGGCCACGGCGCCATGCGCTGCCTGCGGGGAGCAGAGCGGGCAACCGGGCTCGAACCGGCGACCTCAACCTTGGCAAGGTTGCGCTCTACCAACTGAGCTATGCCCGCAAACGCGCAGTCAATGTACCCCGGCCCCCGCACCCCGTCAACCCCGCGGGGCCCATCTGTTCCCGTTTGACAGGGACTTTCGCGGGGTGTAGCGTCCCCGCGCGCCCGCACCCCAACCCTGTCACGTCCTGGCTCTTTCCAAGCGGATGAAGCACCGGCCCGGTTTCCTGTTCCCGCTGTTCTGTGCGCTCCTGGCGGCCGCCCCGGCGGCGGCCCAGGTGGAGGCGTGGGTGCTCCCGCGGGGCATGCTGGAGCTGAACGCGAGCGCCCTCTACACGCACTACGACGCGCGCGCGGGCGCGCCGCTGGGGTCGGAGTTCCTGGCCGCGTACACCTCCCTGGCCGGGCGCCTGTTCGGCGACGTGGAGGACGAGCTGCGCACGGGCATCGCCGCGCTCTTCGCCGCGACGGACGACCCGGACCCGTCGTCGTCGGCGGACTCCATCACCGCGGGCATCCCCTCGCTGACGGTGGCGGCCGACCTCCGCCAGGCGCCGCTCACGCTGCGCTACGGGTGGAGCGACCGCATCACCCTGTCGCTGACGGTCCCGTTCGAGCGGCAGTGGGCGTCGGTGCTGGGGCCGTACCTGGCCGGCGGCACGCTTGGGCTGAACGCGCAGGCGGACTACAACGGCGCCCTGCTGGCGGAGATCGACCCCGAGTTCGAGTCGCTGGGCCGCTCGGCGCTGCTGCCCACGCGCGACTCGCCCGAGGGGCGCGAGCTGCAGGAGCGCGTGCGGACGCACCTGGGCGGCGCGGGCGACACGCTGCAGCTCCCCGCGGCGCCCCTCACCTTTGCGCAGGCGGAGGCGGACGCGCGCTTCAACGAGCAGCTCTCGCCGGAGGAGCGCGCCGGGCTGCTGGCCACGTCCGCGCGCCGCAGCTACAGCATCGGCGACGTGGAGCTGGGCGCGCGCTTCCTGCTCTCGCGCGGGCCGGCGGGGTGGCCGGAGCCGGACAGCGTGGCGGGCTTCGCGCTGCGCACGGCGGTGGGCGTGCGGGCGCGGCTGCCCACGGGGCGCGGGGGTACGCTGCTGCTGATGGAGCTGCCGTCGGGGAGCGGGCACGCCGGCGTGGGGGTGGACGTGCTGGCGGACGCGTTCGTCAACCGGCGCTGGACGGTGAGCGGGGCGGCGCGGCTGGACGTGGCCCTGGCGGCGGACGTGGAGCGGCTGGCGTTCACGGAGGTGCAGCCGTTCCCGACGGACAGCGAGACGGTGACGCTGTCGCGGCAGCCCGGCGCGCGCCTGTCGCTGGTGATCGTGCCCAGGTGGCGGCTGACGCGGGAGATCGCCTTCACCGGGCAGTACGCCTTCGCGGGCGCGGGCGAGACCACCTACAGCGGCGGCGGCGACGTCATCACCACGCCGCTGGAGTCCACCGGCCCGTGGACGGCGCACTCCGCCGGCCTGGGGGCGATGTACTCGTCGCTGCGCGGGTTCGCGCTGGGCGAGACGGACTGGCCGTTCGAGGTGTCGCTGGCGTACACGCGCACCTTCGCGGGGACGGGCCTGGCGCCGGACGCGGGCCTGCTGCGCGTCACCGGCCGCCTCTTCTATCCCACGCGCCCGCTCCCCGGCCGCCCCGTCCGCGAGCGCGCGCCCGAGCTGCCGCCGGCCACGCCGCCCGCCGATCCGGCGCAGACCCCGACGCCTCCGCCCCCGCCGAGCAATCCGCCCGTGACGCCGCCCGTAACTCCGCCGGCGACGCCGCCTCAGCAGCCCACCACACCGCCGCCGCCTCCGCCGCAGCCGACGACTCCGCCGCCACCGCCCCCAGCGTCGTAGCGGCCACACCGCTGCCATCGTAGTAAGCAGAGAACGGCGGCGCGGGGGCGGAGGCCCCCACCCGGACTCGCATTACTCGTCCACCCTCCCCCAACTTCGGGGGAGGGTTGCTGTTTGCGGGGTGTTGCGAGGGAGGGTAAGGCCTGCGCAGGGCGCCCGGCGACTGAATTCGCGGCTGAGAAAACACGAAGTCCGCCTGCGCGGACTG
>DASTLD010000448.1:0-4856 GCA_035715345.1 Longimicrobium sp. | reverse complement strand
CGCCGCCCGGGACGGGCCCGGGCGGCGGCGGGACTGCGATGCGAACGGTTCAGAGGATGTACTTCCTCAGGTCCTCGTCCTCGACGATCTCCTTGAGGCGGTCGGACACGCGGGCGGCGTCGACCACGATGTGCTTCTGCTCCAGGTCCGGCAGGTCGAACAGCACGTCCTCCAGCAGCGTGGTCAGCACCGTGTGCAGGCGCCGCGCGCCGATGTTCTCCATGCGCTGGTTGACCTGCGCCGCGATGCGGGCGATCTCCTTGACGCCGTCGTCGGTGAACTCCAGCTCCGCCCCGTCGGCCGCGGCCAGCGCGCGGTACTGCGTGATCAGCGCGTTCTTGGGCTCCTGGAGAATGCGGACGAAGTCCTCCTCCGCCAGGTTGGTCAGCTCCACCCGGATGGGAAAGCGGCCCTGCAGCTCGGGGATCAGGTCCGACGGCTTGGAGACGTGGAAGGCGCCGGCGGCGATGAACAGCATGTGGTCCGTGCGCACCATGCCGTACTTGGTCTGCACGGTGGAACCCTCCACCACGGGCAGAAGGTCCCGCTGCACGCCCTCGCGGCTCACGTCCGGGCCGCCGCTGGCCGCGCGCTCGCCCGCGATCTTGTCGATCTCGTCGAGGAAGATCATCCCCATCTCCTCGACGCGGTCCAGCGCCTCGTTGACCACCTCGTCCATGTTGACGAGCTTGTCCAGCTCGTCCTGCAGCAGGACGCGGCGCGCCTCGGAGACGGACATCTTGCGGCGCTTGGTGCGCTTGGGCAGCCACTCCTGCAGCATGTCCATGAGGTTGCCGTCCATGCCGCCCCCGTCCGGGCCCGCGCCCATGGGGATCATCATGTTCTCGATGGGCATGCTCTGGCTGACCTCCACCTCCACCTCGCGCTCCTCCATCTTCCCGTCGCGCAGGAGCTGGCGCATCTTGTCGCGCGTGCGCTCGCGGCGCTCGCGGCTCTCCGCGTCCTCCGGCTCCACCTGCCCGCCGGGGCCCGCCAGCCACACCCTCCCGCCGCCGTCGCGCTTCTCGTCGCCCGCCGGCTGGGCCTCGGGGATGGGGGGGATCAGCAGGTCCAGCAGGCGCTCCTCCACCGCCTGCTCCGCCTGCTCCTGCACCTCGTCCTCGCGCTCCGTGCGGACCATGTTGACCGCGACGTCCACCAGGTCGCGGACCATGGACTCCACGTCGCGGCCCACGTAGCCCACCTCGGTGAACTTGCTGGCCTCCACCTTCACGAACGGCGCGCCGGCCAGCCGCGCCAGCCGCCGGGCGATCTCCGTCTTTCCCACGCCCGTGGGGCCGATCATGATGATGTTGTTGGGGACGATCTCCTCGCGCAGCTCGTCCGCCACGCGCTGGCGGCGCCAGCGGTTGCGCAGCGCGATGGCCACGGCCTTCTTGGCCGCGTTCTGCCCCACGATGTACTTGTCCAGCTCGGCCACGATCTGGCGCGGCGTCATCTCGTCCAGCCAGAGCGGCTCCTGCGGCTGCTCCGGCTCCGCGCCGGCGGGGACCTCGTTCAGGTTGACTGCCATTCCGTTTCCTGGAGAACGCGCTTGGGGCGGGACGCTCAGTCCAGCTCCAGCACGGTGATGTTGGTGTTGGTATAGATACAGATCTCGCCCGCGATCTCCAACGCCCGACGCACGATCTCCGCGGCGGGGAGGGTGGAGTGCTCCTTGAGGGCGCGGGCGGCGGCCAGGGCGTACGAGCCGCCGGAGCCGATGGCCACGATGTCGTCGTCGGGCTGGATGACCTCGCCGGTGCCGGACAGCATGTACAGGCTGTCGCGGTCGGCCACGGCCAGCAGCGCTTCCAGGCGGCGCAGGTAGCGGTCGCTGCGCCACTCCTTGGCCAGCTCCACGGCGGCGCGGCTCAGGTTGCCGGGGTAGCGCTCCAGCTTCTCCTCGAACTTCTCGAAGAGGGTGAACGCGTCCGCCACGGAGCCGGCGAAGCCCGCGACGATCTTGCCGTCGCGGAGCTTGCGGACCTTGTTGGCGGTGCTCTTGGCCACCGTGTCGCCCATGGTGACCTGGCCGTCGCCGCCGAGCGCGACCTTGCCGTCGCGGCGGACGGCCAGGATGGTGGTGGCGTGGAACGTCGGAATGCTCATCTATCTCCGGTCTCTGTCGTAACTTAACGTCATCGCTGCCCCGCCGTCCACCAAGCCCGCGCGGATGGCACGCGGGCATCCGCGAGAAGTGCGACCTCCGGCGCGGCGCAGGCGCCCCCACCCGCTCGCTTAGGCTCGCACCCTCCCCCAAGTCTGGGGGAGGGTTGGGGGCCGGCGCGCGAAGCTCACCGCGTCGCAGTTCAGGTCTCCCCCTCTCCGCGCGCCGCGCGCATCGATGCGTGCGTCGGGCGCCGGGCTCACTGCGGCGCGGGAGGGAGGGGGCCGGGGGGTGGGGCCGCCCGCTGTAGAACTCCGCCCCTGTCGCCGTTCGCAGGCTGTAACCTGTAACCTGTCCCCTGTAACCTGCAGTCCCTCACGCCCGCGGGTGCGCCTGCCGATACACGCGCTTCAGGCGCTCCTTGGACGTGTGCGTGTAGATCTGCGTCGTGCTCAGGCTGGCGTGGCCCAGCAGCTCCTTGACCGCCAGCAGGTCCGCCCCCGCGTCCAGCATGTGCGTCGCGAAGGTGTGGCGCAGCGAGTGCGTGGACAGCCCCGCCTCGTCCGCGATGCCGCGCAGGAACTCTCGCACGATGTTCTGGATCTGCCGCACCGTCAGCCGCCGTCCCGTCTGCCCCACGAACACGGCGCGCGCATCCCCTCGCCGCGCGGCCTGACGCATTACCTGCTCCCGCTCGGCGTAGTATGCGCGCAGCGCCCGCACCGCCGGCTGCCCCAGGGGGACGATCCGCTCCTTCCGCCCCTTGCCCAGCACCCGTACCTGGTCGCCGATCACGTCGACGTTGCCCAGGTCGAGGGACTGCAGCTCCGACAGCCGGAGCCCCGCGGAATAGAAGACCTCCAGGATCGCCTGATTCCTCAGTGCCCGGAATCCCCCGCTGGCTGCCAGTGCCTCCGCGTGGCGAAATGCCGCTTCCATCTGCTCGCGCGTCAGGAACCCGGGGAGCGTCCGCCCACGCTTGGGTGAGCGAACGCTACGCGCCGGATTCGCATCGACCCGCTCTTCCACGTGCAGGAAGCGGAAGAAGGAGCGTACCGAGCTCAGCTTCCGCGCGATGGTGCTCCTCGCCAGCCCGCGGCGGGTGGCGCAGTCGCCCATCCAGGAGCGGATGGCCAGGCGGTCGATGCCGCCCCATCCCCACTCCGGCGAGCCGTAGTAGCGGTCCAGGAAGTCCTGGAACTCGCGCAGGTCGTCCGCGTAGGCGCGCAGCGTCTGCGGGCTGAGCTGGCGCTCGTGCGCTACGTAGCGCAGGAACTCGTCCAGCTCGCCGCCGCGGCGGGCCTGCGCGTCCGCGCCGCTCATCGCGCGGCCGCCGCCTCCGCGGGGGTGATGCCGGCGGCCTCCATCCACGCCGCGAAGTCCGCCCGCGCGCGCTCGGACAGCATCGCCCGCTTCTGCTCCTTGTCCTTCACCTTCTCCGTGAGGGGGTCCAGCAGGCCGAAGTTGGAGTTCATCGGCGCGAAGTGCTCCGGCGCGGAGTCGCGCAGGTAGCGCAGCAGCCCGCCCAGCATGGTGGTGGGCGGCGGCACGACGGGCTCCATCCCGCGCACCAGGCGGTCCAGGTTCACCGCGGCCAGGATGCCGGTGGCGGTGGACTCCGTGTATCCCTCCACCCCCGTGATCTGGCCGGCGAAGAGCAGGTCCGCGCGGTCCCGCAGCGAGCCGTGCGGGCTCAGGCGTGCCGGGAAGTTGAGGTACGTGTTGCGGTGGATGGAGCCCCAGCGCAGGAACTCCGCCTCCTGCAGCCCGGGAATCATGCGGAAGATGCGCTTCTGCTCCGGGATCTTGAGCCGCGTCTGGAAGCCGACCAGGTTCCACAGGTTGCCCGCGCGGTCCTCGCGGCGGAGCTGCACCACGGCGTGCGCCTTCTGCCCGCCCCACTGCGGCACCGGCAGGCCGATGGGCTTCATGGGCCCGAAGCGCAGCGTCTCCATCCCCCGCCCCGCCATGACCTCCACGGGCAGGCACCCCTCGAAGTAGGGCACGTTCTCCCAGTCGTGCCCCTCGTGGGGAATGCCGCCGTTCAGCGCGGTGACGAACGCCTCGTACTGCTCGCGCGTCATGGGCGCGTTGAGGTAGTCGTCGCCCTCGCCCTTGCCCCAGCGGCTGGCGTAGAACATCTGCTCCAGGTCCAGCGAGTCCGCGGCCACCACGGGGGCGATGGCGTCGAAGAAGGCCAGGCCCTCGTCGCCGAGCGCGCGGCGGATGGCGGCGGAGAGGGCGTCGCTGGTCAGCGGGCCGGTGGCGATGATGACCGGGCCGGCGGGCAGCTCCGTCACCTCGTCGCGGACCACGCGGATGCGCGGGTGCGCGGCGATGGCGGCGGTCATGCGCTCGGCGAACTCGCGGCGGTCCACGGTCAGCGCGGTGCCGCCGGGGATGCGGCTCTCGCGGGCGCACCGCAGCAGCAGCGAGCCGCCGGCGCCCAGGGCGTCCATCTCCAGCTTGAGGAGGCCGTGGGCGTTCTGCGGGTCCTCGGACTTGAAGGTGTTGGAGCAGACGATCTCGCCCAGGAGGTCCGTGTGGTGCGCGGGGGTGCCGCGCACGGGACGCATCTCGTGGAGCCTGACGTCATGGCCGCGCTCAGCGAGCTGGAACGCCGCCTCCGACCCCGACAGCCCGCCTCCCACCACCGTTACTTCCGCCATCCGTTACCTCGGTACTTCGGTTGAGCTGCTGATTGCCGGTATCGCTCGCACGGCGCGGGCACCGGCGCGAGGGCGGC
>DASTLD010000447.1:0-3930 GCA_035715345.1 Longimicrobium sp. | reverse complement strand
AAAGCCCCTCCCCCGAAGTTGGGGGAGGGGCAGCGAGGAACGAGCGGGGAGGGGGCCTCCGCGCATGGGAGGCAGCCCGCCTGTTGCACCAGCCTTCGTCCTCTCCCGCGCAGTTTGCGGGTGAGGGCCCTACCGCCAGGCCGCCGGCAGCCGCCGCACCACCACGCGCTGGACGCCGTCCTCGTCCTGGTCGATCCACGCGGCCAGGCCGCCGCGGCTGAAGGCGTCCGGCAGGCTCACGCCGGTCAGCGTGCCCAGGTACTGGCCCGCCGCGGTTACCACGTCCACGGGCCCGTCGTCGCCGGGCACCTGCGGCGTGCGCTCGATCCACAGCTTGCCGCCGGGCGTGGCACGCAGGGCCTGGATGGCGGGGATGGTGTCCGCGAACTCCGTGTCCGCCAACTGCGCCTCGCGCATCTGGCGGATCTGCGCCTGCGACGGGCCGGCCGGGGCCGCGCCTCCCCCGCCGCCGGCGCGGATGAACACGCCGCCGTCGCCGCTGGCGATGCGCTCCCGCTCGCGCGCGATCCAGCGGTCCCTGTCCGCCTGCGTGGTCAGGCGCGTGCGCACGGGGCGCTGGATGTAGAGCGAGGTGGTGCCGCCCAGGTCCACCAGGCGCACCGTGTAGCCGGTGGTGAAGGCGAGCGCCACCTGGCCGCCGGGCAGCACGCCGTGGTTCACGCGCGGCGCGAACGCCGGGATGCGCATGGTGACGGTGAACTGCCGCCGCCCCTCGCCCTGGTCCGAGCCGGACTCCTTGACCTCCGTCTGCGAAGCGACGTTGAACACCTGCCGCGGCGCGCCGCCGTCCAGCGGCATGTAGATCACCGGGTTGTTGGGGCTGCGCCCCACCCGCTGGCCCGGGCGGAACTCGCGCGAGGGCAGCGTGCGCATGGGGCCCACCATTCCCCCGGACGGGTGCCAGAGCGGCGCGCCGAAGAAGGCGCCGGGCATGTACTCTTGGAACATCACGTTGCGGACGAAGGTGCCGTCCGGGCGGAAGAGCGAGAAGGCGGAGCGGCCCAGGTCCGTCACCACGATCTGCCCGTCCGCGGCGACGGCGACGGAGGTGGGCACCTGCAGCTCGCCCGGGCCCGCGCCCTCCCTGCCGATCTGGCGCAGGAAGCGGCCGGTGGGGCCGTACACCATCACCCGCGCGTTCTGGCGGTCCAGCACGTACAGGTTGTCCTGCGCGTCGAACGCCACGCCGGAGATGCTGCCGAACATCTCCCAGTCCTCGCCGTCCGCCTTCCCCACCGTGAACACCGCCTGCGCGCTGCCGGCCAGCGGCTGGTCGCGTTCCGGCAGGCGCACCACGCGGCCCTGCGCCGCCGCGTCCGCCGCCATGCACAGCGCGGCCGCGGCCACCAGCGCGGCCGCGCGCCGCCGTACCATCGCATCCATCATCCGTCCGCCCGGGTTGTGGGTGATCCGTGCGCGCGCCGGCCGGCGCCGCGCTCCGGGGCAATCAGACCGCGTGCGGCGGCATACGGTTGCCGCCCGCAGGTGAGCGGAGGATTAGAAAGCACCGGGCTCCCGCCCCCGTCTCTTCCAGCGCGGGTCTTTCGCGAGCCGCCGAGCGCACGGGAAAAGAGCCCCAGGATGAGAAACTTTTGTTGTCTCGTTCCGTACCGGACACGGCCGGTACGAGGGACGACCTTTCCGCGTCCGGCATCACCTCCGCCCGCCCGCCGTGGCGGACGCACAACTCCCCAGCCACACCAGCAAGGAAGAACATGCGCAAGCTGAAACTGGAGCTCGACTCGCTCAAAGTGGAGTCCTTCGACCTCGAGACCAGCGAATCTCCGGCCGAGGGCACGGTGCTCGGGGCGGAGTTCAACCAGGACCCGGGCACGGGCGAGACCTGTGACGGCGGAGGCGGGGGCTCCGGGTGGATCGGGTGCATCACCGTATACCCCTGCGTTCCCACCAACGAGTGGACCTGCCAGATCACCTGCCAGGGATACACGTGCGACTCGTGGACCTGCCGCAAGGCCGTGACCTGCCACGTGCCGAACTGCACCATCGCCTGAGCCGATCCGGGCAGCGAACGCCAGGGGCCGGTGCGACGAGCGCCGGCCCCCTTGCATTCCCGGCCGGGGAATCCCCCCGTCCTCAGGAAACCAGCTCGAACCACGTCTTCCCCTCCGGCACGGAGACGCGGGCCAGGCGGACGGTCACGTGCGCGCCGGGGGCGGGCGGATCACCCGGGGCATCGGCCGAGGCGCGGACGGGGGGATCCTCGATCTGCACCTCCACGCCGCCGTCGCGCGCGCCGAGGACGGTGGCGGCGAAGCGCTGGCCGACGCGCTCGCGCAGCAGCCAGGCCTCCGCCACGTCCACCGCGCGGCGCTCCAGCTTGGCCGCGCGGCTCTCCGCCCCGTCCATCACCTTCGGCAGCGCGGCCAGCGTCTCCAGCTCCGCGGCGGAAGGGCGCGCGTCGGCGGAGAGGGCCACGAGCAGGTCCAGCGCGTAGCGGTCCGCCAGGCGCCGCAGCGGCGCGGTGACGTGCGCGTACGGCATGGCCAGCGCGTGGTGGACGTGGTGCGCGGGCGGATCGCCGTCGAAGGCGAGGTAGTCGGCGCCGCGCATGACCGGCCGCGCCTGCCACACCAGCGGCGTCAGCAGCGGGTGCGCGCGGTCCAGGGAGTGGATGAACTCCGGGTACGTCATCCCCCGCGGCCACTGGAAGCCGAGCGCCAGGGCCGCGCGGCGGAAGGTCTCCATCTTCCGCGGGTCGGGGCCGGCCATGGTGCGCAGCAGCCCGACGCGCGCCTCCAGCATCAATCGCGCGGCCTGCTCGCCGGTGAGGAGCGAGACCTGCTCGTTCCACTCCTCCGACGGCTTCGATTCCTCGAACTCCAGCGAGTATCCCAGGCGCGCGGCGGCCATGCGCTGCACGCGCTGCTGCGCCAGGGGCAGCGACACGCCGCCGCGCGCCTTCTCGATCTCCTCGCGCGCCTCGCCGAAGCGCTTGAGCAGCGGCAGCGACGCGGCCCAATCCTTTCCCGCGAACAGCGTCCCGCCCTCCAGCACGTGCTCCACCACCTGCGCGTAGGTGAGCTGCGCGCGGCTGCGCACCAGCCCGCGGTACACGCGCCGCTCGCGCACCTCCGCCCGCGCGTCCAGCGCGAACTCGAAGACGACGGCGGGGCGGTCCACGTCCGGCAGCAGGCTGGCGGCCTGCTCGCTCAGGGCGGGGGGATACAGCGGCTCCTTGCGGTCCGGCGCGTAGTAGGTCAGCCCGCGGGTCCACGCCTCCGCCTCCAGCGCGCCGCCGCGCCGCACGAACGCGCCCACGTCCGCGATGGCGTACCACAGCCGCAGCCCACCGCCGTCCTCGCGGATGCACAGGGCCTGGTCCAGGTCGCGGCTGCCGGGCGGGTCGATGGTGATGAACGGCAGCTCGCGCCGGTCCTCGCGCCCCTCGCCCGCGGCGGGATCGCGGCGCGCGGCCTCCGCCGCCTCCGCGACGGCCTCCGCCGGAAAGCCGCTGCGGATGCCCAGCTCCCGCCGCGCCGCGTCCAGGGCCTGCTCGATCTCGTGTGATGCCATGTCCGCTGCGCGGAAGTGCGAGAGTGCGGAAGTGCGTGAGTGCGTGAGTGCGTGAGTGCGTGAGTGCGTGAGTGCGAAAGTGCGGGACTGCGCGGCACCAGCCGCTCGCACGCACGATCCGGGAAGATGCGTCCGTGGGGCGCATTGGGCGAGGTTTGTGCGCGCCGCGGGCGCCGTTGCCCGGACCCGCTCCCGAGCGGGCGCCGGTTGTGGGTGGCGGGGTGCTGCGCGAGGGCGGGCGCCCCCACCCGGACTCGCATTACTCGTCCACCCTCCCCCAAGTCTGGGGGAGGGTTGTTGGGCTGCGCTCCCTCGCGACGCGCGCAGCCCGTCCCCTTTGCGAGGAGGGGTTGGGGACGGGTCCCGCGCCGCCCG
>DASTLD010000446.1:0-15793 GCA_035715345.1 Longimicrobium sp. | reverse complement strand
CGCGCAGGATCATGTGCAGCGCGGACTGCAGCACCTCCGCCTCCGGCGCATCCCCCTGCCCCGCCGCCGTCTCCTCCGCCTCCGCCCGCGGCGCCGCGGGCACGGCCGGGCGCGCGCGCTCCCGCGGCTCGCGCGTAAGGGCCAGCGTCAGCCCCGCGGCGACGGCGGCGAGCAGCAGCCACGCGGCGACCGCCGTCCACGGCGGCAGGCCGTCGTCCAGCCAGTCGGTGGCCAGGACCGCGAGGGCGATGAGGACGGCGGCGGGCACCGTCAGCTTCCGCGCGTGGCGCCCGAAGACGGCGATCCACCCGGCGGCCAGGGGGAGCAGGGGGGACGAGAGCGAGCCGGTGACGAGCAGCAGCAGGTGCAGCGGCGGCCAGAGCGCGGCCGCGGAGCCCGCGTCCGCCCCGCGCGCGCGGAACGCCCAGGCGGCGATGCCCAGCAGCGCGAGGGCAAGCAATCCCCCGCCCCACCACGGCAGCCGCGGCGCCAGCGCCAGCGCGGCCGCGTAGGCCAGCGCCGCGGCGGGCAGCTCCGGACGGACGCGTCTCTCGGGAATGGTCAGGAGGGCGGCAGCAGGTTGATGCGGCTGGCGGCGGCCGCGGCGCCGAAGCCGTTGTCGATGTTGACCACCGTGACGCCGGACGCGCAGGAGTTCAGCATCCCCAGCAGCGCGGCCAGGCCCCCGAACGCGGCGCCGTATCCCACGCTGGTCGGCACCGCGATGACCGGGACGGACACCAGGCCGCCGACCACGGAGGGCAGCGCGCCCTCCATCCCCGCCACCACGATGACCACCGCCGCGCCGGAGAGCGCGTCGCGCGCGGCCAGGACGCGGTGGATGCCGGCCACGCCCACGTCGCTCAGCCGCTCCACCGGGTTGCCGAAGGCGCGCGCCGTGACCGCCGCCTCCTCCGCCACCGGCAGGTCGCTGGTGCCCGCGGTGACGACCAGCACGGTCCCCCGCGTCCGCCGCTCGGCGGGGCGCGCGGGCGCCAGGTACGCCGTGCGACCCAGCTCGCTGATCTCCACGCCCGGGAGCGCGGCGCGCAGCGGCGCCACGGCGGCGGGGGGCACGCGCGTGGCCAGGAAGCCGTCCCCGCGCGCGGCCACGCGCTCCGCGATGGCCACCAGGTGCTCCGGCGTCTTGCCCTCGCCGAAGACCACCTCGGGAAAGCCCTGGCGCAGCGCGCGGTGGTGGTCCACCCGCGCGAAGCCCAGGTCCTCCACGGGCATCCAGGCCAGCCGCCGCTCCGCCTCGTCCACCGTCACCGCGCCGCCGGCCACCTCCGCCAGCAGCGCCCGCAGCCGCTCGGGCGTCAAGCCGCCGCCTCCGCCGCCTCGTACTGCGCCAGGTATCCCTCCAGCAGCCGCTCCGCCTCGTCCAGGCGGCGCACCTCGAACAGCTCCTGCCGCAGCACCCGCCCGTTGGGCAGGCCCTTGGTGTACCAGCCCAGGAACTTGCGGAACTCGATCATCGCCTTCTCCTCGTCCGCCTCCCAGGCGATGGCCAGGCGCGCGTGCTCGATGACGATGCGGAAGCGCTCCGCCGCGTCCGGGTCGTCCGGGATGGGCTTCCCCTCCAGCGCCGCGCGCGCCTGCCCGAACAGCCAGGGCGCTCCGTGGCTGCCGCGGGCGATCATGATGCCGTCGCAGCGCGTGTGCTCCCGCATGCGCCGCGCGTCCATGCCGCTGAACACGTCGCCGTTGCCGATGACGGGGATGTCGAGCGCGTCCTTGACCGCCGCGATCTCGTCCCAGTTGGCCTGCCCGCTGTACATCTGCGTGCGGGTGCGCGCGTGCAGCGTGAGCGCGCGGGCGCCCGCGTCCTGGCAGCGCAGCGCGATCTCCACCGGGTTGCGCGTGTCCTCGGTGAAGCCGCTGCGGATCTTGACGGTGGTGGGGATGGCGATGGCGGCCGCCACGGCGCGGATGATGGACTGCACCAGGTCCAGGTCGCGCAGGCAGCCGCTGCCGCCGTTGCGGCTGACCACCTTCTTGACCGGGCAGCCGAAGTTGATGTCCAGGAAGTCCGGCGCGTACACCTCCTCCACCAGCGCCGCGGCGTCCGCCATGGCCCGGGGGTCGGCGCCGAAGATCTGGATGCCGATGGGGCGCTCCTCGTCGTGGAAGCGCAGGTAGCCGTGCGTGCGGCGGTCGTGGCGGCGGATGCCCTCCGCCGAGACGAACTCCGACACGACCACGTCCGCGCCGTACGCGCGGCACAGGCGCCGGAAGGGCGATTCGCTGACGCCCGCCTGCGGGGCCAGGTACAGCGGCACGCGGCCGCCGGTCAGCAGGGAGATCACGTCGTGAGGCATGGGCCCAATATAAACCACGGCCCGGAGACGGTCCAACCGCCCCCGGGCCGGCGCCGCGCACCTCCCCCCGCGCCTTCTAGCGGGGGGCGGGGCCGAAGCGCTGCAGGATCCAGGCGGTGACGCGCTCCAGGACCACGGGCGCCATGGTCTGCTCGATCTCCGCGTACTCGGTGGGGGCGCCGGTGGCGGCGGGCTGGAACAGGTGGTTCAGCCCGGGGAGCTTCTCCACCGTCACGTCGGGGTTGCCGCCCTCGCGCAGCGCCCGCTCGATGCCGCCCAGGTCCTCGTCCGGCGGCACCTGCAGGTCCAGCGCGCCGTTGAGCGCCAGCACCGGCACCCGCGTGGCGCGCAGCGCGGGCAGCGGGTCGTAGCGCAGGAACCAGCGGAACCAGGGCGAGGTGAACTGCCCCACGGCGGTCTCCAGCTGGACGCGCATCTCGTCGTGGGCGTCCTCCGCCACCGTGGCCATGGCCCGCGCGCCGATCTCGCGCAGGCGTGCCGCCAGGGCCGCGCTGTCCGCGATGCTGGTGACCGCGCCGAAGAGCTCGCGGCGCAGGATGGCGGCGTTGGCCACCACGGAGTCCTCCGCGCCGGCGGCGCGCGCGATGAGCGACGTCTGCATGTCCAGCAGGCGCGCGCCCGGCATCCCCGGCCCGGCCAGCAGCACCACGAACGCCACCTCCGGCGTCCGCGACGCCACCAGCGGCGCCACCAGCCCGCCCTCGCTGTGCCCGATCAGCCCCACCCTGGCCGCGTCCACCTCCGGCCGCGCGCGGAGAAAGCGCACCGCCGCCTCCGCGTCGCGCGCAAAGTTCTCGCTCGTGGCCGCCGCGAAGCTGCCGGTGGAGGCGCCGGTGCCGCGGTCGTCCACGCGCAGCACCGCGATGCCGCTGCGCGTCAGGTGGTCCGCCAGCACCAGGAACGGCTTGTGGCCCAGCAGCGTCTCGTCGCGGTCCTGCGGGCCGGAGCCGGTGATGAGGAACGCCGCGGGGTGCGGCCCGGCGCCCTCCGGCAGCGTCAGCGTGCCCGCCAGCCGCACGCCGGGCTCCGAATCG
Source organism: Longimicrobium sp. (assembly GCA_035715345.1). Classification (GTDB taxonomy): domain Bacteria; phylum Gemmatimonadota; class Gemmatimonadetes; order Longimicrobiales; family Longimicrobiaceae; genus Longimicrobium. Next base: position 12,417 of record DASTLD010000446.1, on the reverse strand, counting down.
AAGGCCACCTCCTCCGCGCGATAGGGAAACGGCGGCTGCGGGGTCTGCGGGCGGCGCACCACCATCTCCGCGTCCGCGCCGCGCACCATCACCAGCGGCAGCCTGCCCCCGCCCTGCACCCACTCGCCGCGCAGCGTGTCGCGATGGACCAGCACGGCGCGGTACGACGCGCCGATCATCGCCATGTCGAAGGTCACGGAGTCCGCGGAGACGGCCACGGCGGCGGGGATCGCGGTGTTCCCCTGGTCCACGCTGACGAAGCGGGCCGTGAGCCCGCCCTCCGCGGAATCGACCGCCAGCGTGATGCGCAGCCGCAGGGACTGCACCTCCAGCCGGCCTCCCCACCGGCCGCCGACGCCCGCGTCCTGCGCGGCCGCCGTCCCCGCCAGCGGGACGGCCGCGAGGGCGGCGGCCAGCGCGGCGCGAACCGGTCTCATCATCCGCGGCTCCTGGTTCCGGGTGGAAGACGCGGGACTCCGCCCGCCCGTGCGCAAGATACGGCGGGCTCCGGCCACGAAGAAGGGCGCGGACCACAGGGGTCCGCGCCCTCGTGCGCGCCGATGGTTTTCGTGCGCCGCGGTCAGCGCGGCGGGCCGGAGACGGTCCACCGGATGGGCTGGGTGATGCGCACGGGCACCGGCTGTCCGCCGACGCGCGCCGGCGAGAAGCGCATGACGCTCACGGCCCGCAGCGTGGCCTCGTCGAACTCGCGCGAGGTGGACTGCACCACCCGCGCGTCGGTGGGGCGGCCCTCCTCGTCGATCACGTAGACCACCGTCACCGTGGCGCTAATGCCGCGGTCGGCCATCTCCGCGGGATAGTTCCGCTCCAGCGCGCGGACGAGCGCCGCGCCATTGGTGAGCCGCGGCTTCACCTCCACCTCCTCCACCTCGTAGACGCGCGGCGCGGGCGCGGCGGCGCTCATGGCCGGCGGCGGCGCGGGCGCATCGGCGGCGGCGGCGGCGGGCACCACGGTGGCCGTCCACACCACCGGCAGGTGCACCCACACGCGCACCGGCTGTCCGCCCTTCTTTGCCGGCTCGAAGCGCAGCACCTGCACCGCGGCCAGCGAGGCCTCCTCGAAGCCGGGCCGCGACGCGCTGGCCACGCTGGCCGCGAACGGCACCCCGTCCGTGCCCACGCCGAAGCGCACCAGCACCTCGCCGCCGATGGCGGAGTCGCGCAGCGCGGGCGGGTAGCCGCGCTGCAGCGCCTCGATGAACGCGCCCTGGTTCAGCGGACGCGGCGCCACCTCCACCGCCTGCAGCTCGTGGATGGTGGTGTCCGGCTGCGCCGCGGCGGGCACCACGGCCGCGAGCAGCGCCGGGACAAGGAGGGACAGCGCGTTCCTGGTCATGTCGGTGGGTAGGCTGGCGGGAGTCTCCAGGGAGCCCTGGGTCGGCAAGAAGCGTAAGCCCGCGGCCGGAAGCGCGGCAAGCCCTTTCCGCGGCCCGGTACGCCGCCGCGGCCATGCCTCCCGCGCGAAAACGACGGGGCCGGGCCGCCGTGAGCGGCGGCCCGGCCCGATAGCCGGCTGCGTGAGCCGGATGAGGATCAGCAGTCGATGTCGGTGCAGCCGCGGGAGCTGGGGCAGGCGTCGTCCGCCGACACGCAGTACTCCGGGTAGTAGGTCGGGCAGGCGTCCGGGCTGTACGTCTCCGGGCAGTCGAAGGTGCAGAGGCCCGTGTGGCACGCATCGAACGCCGAGCCGCAGCGCTGGCCGTGCAGGGTGTTCTGGCCCTGGTGGCCCATGACGGTCCCGTAGCCCCGGGCCGCCTCCGAGGTCGCGAAGCTCTGCACCGCGAGGCTCTCCAGCTCCAGCTTGATCTTACGCATGATCTTCCCCTCCATCACGAGACACGGGCGCCTGCAGTCCGGCTGCCCTGCCTGCCGGGCGGGACGTGTCCCCGCCGAACAAGCGTCGCCAAACGTAGCCGGCGCCAGACCCGAAAGCAATCCGTAGAAACGGCACTCTGTCCCGTTTCTGCTCCGATCGCCAGCTAGTTCCGGGATGAATCCAGCTTCGCAGAACTCGCCGGATCCGCCGCATCTCCGGAGTGGCCGCGGCAGAGGCTCACCGTGGACTCCAGCGCGATGTGACGGGCTCGGCCGGCCCGCTGCGCTCCCGCGGCTCAGGCGCCGCGCGCGGCACGGGCACAGCCCGACAGGTTGGGGCCAGCCGCGGGGCTACTCGACCACGAGGGTCCAGTGGATGGGCTGGTCCACGCGCACCGCGACCGGCCTGCGGTATCGGATTGCCGGCTTGAAGCGCATCAGCTTCACGGCCTCCAGCGACGGCGCCTCGAACTCGGGCCGGGTGGAGCGGAGCACCGCCGCGTCCCGCGGAACTCCGTTGGGGCCGATCACGAAGCTCACCTCGACTTCGCCCTCCACGCCCGCGGCCATCATGTCGCGCGGGTAGAGCCCTTCCATGACCCGGGCCAGCACGGTGTCGTTGAGCAGGCGCGGCGGCTCCACCTGGTTCAGCGCGAAGACGCGGTCGTCCTCCGGCGGAGGGCCGCACGCGGCGGCAAAGGCGAGCGCGGAGAACACGAGCCGGACGATGCGCATCTTCATCCTCGGCTACCGGCCCAGGGTCCAGCGGATCGGCAGGTCCACCCACACCGGCACCGCCTTTCCGTCCACGCGCGTGGGACGGAACCGCAGCACCTGCACCGCCCGCAGGGTGGGGCCGTTGAATGCCGGGTGGCTCGATTGCGCGATCGCGACGTTCGTTACCCTGCCCCCGGCGTCCACCCGGAACAGCGCGACGACGGTCGCCTCCACCCCCGCATCGCGCATGTCCGGGGGATACCCGCGCTCCAGTGCCCGGATCAGGTCTCTCACGTTCACGACGCTCGGCATGACCTCCACCGGCTTCAGCGACGCCGTGCCGGGGCGGTGGAGGTCCACCGGGTCGGACGCGAAGGCCTCCACGCCGTCCGCGCGGCCGGGCGCCACCGCGAAGGTCCACAGCACCGGCAGCTCCACCCACACCGGCGCGGGCCGTCCGCCCGCCTGCGCCGGCACGAACCGCAGCGTCTCCAGGCCCGCCAGGGTCGGCGCGGCCAGGCCTGGGTGGGCCGCCTTCACCACCTGCGCATGGCCGGGCACGCCGTCCTCGCCGACCCGGAGGCGGACCGTCACGTGACCCGTGACCGAGGAGTCGCGCAGCGCGGGCGGGTACAGCCGCGCCAGCGCCGGCAGGAACTCGTCCTTGTTGGCCAGGCGGGGCAGCACGTCCACCGCCCGGATCTCGTGGGCGGGCGGGGCGCCGGCGGGCTGTGCGGCGGCGGGCGCGGCCGCGGCGCAGCCGAGGAGAAGAACAAGGGTCCTGCGCATGGTGGGTCTCTCCGGAAACAAGATTGGCCTGCGAATCCGTGGAGAAGATGCATCGGGCGACGGAAAACGCCAACCGTTTCGCATCGCCGAGACCGCGCCCCTCCGGCGGGACGGGAGCGAGCACGGCGGCGGATTCGTGCGAACGACGAAGGGCGCGGACCCGTGAGGATCCGCGCCCTTGCGCGTGCTGCTGGCGGAGCGAGAGGCTTACGCCTTCTCCTCCTCCGGCGTCTCGTCGGAGCCCAGCGGCTCCTCCGTCTCCGCCTCGGCGGCCGGGGCCTCCTCGGCGGAAGCGGTCTCCGCGGCGTCCGTCGCAGCCTCCGCGGCCGGCGCCTCGGCCTCGGCCGTGGCGGGCTCCGGCGCGGCGGCCGGGGCCTCCTCCGCCGGGGTGGGGGTCTCCTCGGCCGCGGCGGGGGTCTCCTCGGCAGCCTCGGCGGCCGGAGCCTCCGCGGCAGCCGGCGCCTCGGCGGCCGGAGCCTCCGCGGCCGGGGCCTCCGTGGCGGGCGCCTCGGCGGCGGGGGCGGCCGGGGCCTCCTCCGTCGCCGGGGCCTCGTCGATCACCGGGGCGGCCGTGGCGGCGGCCTCGTCGGCCTCACCCTCGGCGGCGCCCTCTTCCGCGGGCGGGGCGGACGGCTTGAACACCGGCGCGCCGCCCTGGAACTTGGGCACGTTCAGCACCTCGGCCACGATGCGGTGGTTGGCCGCGTCCACCTCGGTGATGCGCATGTCGAGGACGTCGCCCTCCTCGAACACGTCCGCCGGGTTCTGCAGGCCGGCCACGCCGATCTGCGAGACGGGCACGAAGCCCTCCACGTCGTTGCCCAGGTCCACCGCCACGCCCTTGTCCTGCAGGCGGGTGATGGGGCCGCTGATCTCCTGCCCGGCGTGGTACTCCGTCGCGATGCGCTCCCACGGGTCGTCCTGGGTCTGCTTCAGGCCCAGCGAGATGCGCTTGTTGTCGGCGTCCACGCCCAGGATCACAACGTCCACGTCGTCGCCCTTCTTGACGACCTCGGACGGGTGCTGGATGCGCTTGGTCCAGCTCATGTCGGAGATGTGCACCAGGCCGTCGATGCCCGGCTCGATCTCCACGAAGGCGCCGAAGCTGGTCAGGTTGCGGACCTTGCCGGACAGGCGCGTGCCCACCGGGTACTTGGCCGGCAGCGCGTGCCAGGGGTCCTCCTCGATCTGCTTCATGCCCAGCGAGATCTTCTCGCCCTCGGGATCCACCTTCAGGATCACCGCCTCGATCTCGTCGCCCAGCGACACGATCTTGGACGGGTGCCGGACGTTGCGCGTCCAGCTCATCTCGCTGATGTGCACCAGGCCCTCGACGCCCTTCTCCAGCTCCACGAAGGCGCCGTAGTTGGTGATGGAGACCACCCGGCCGCGCACGCGGGCGCCCACCGGGTACTTCTTCTCCACGTCCTTCCACGGGTACTCCTGGAGCTGCTTCAGGCCCAGCGACAGGCGCTCGCGCTCCCAGTCGATGTCCAGGACCTTGACCTCCAGCTCGTCGCCGATGCCCACCACCTCCGACGGGTGGCCCACGCGGCCCCACGACATGTCGGTGATGTGCAGCAGGCCGTCCATGCCGCCCAGGTCGATGAAGGCGCCGAAGTCCGTGATGTTCTTGACGATGCCCTTGCGCACCTGGCCGACCTCGAGCTCCTTCTTGAGCGTCTCGCGCTTGACCTCGCGGTCCGCCTCCAGCAGCACGCGGCGGCTGACGACGATGTTGCGGCGGCGCTTGTTGAGCTTGATGATCTTGAACTCGTACGTCTCGCCGATCAGGTCCTCGATATTGGGGACCCGGCGCAGCGCGATCTGCGAGCCCGGCAGGAACGCGTCCACGCCCATGAGGTCGACGGTGACGCCGCCCTTGATCTTGCGCGTGAGCGTGCCCTGCACCGGCGTGCCGTTCTCGTGCGCCACGCGGATCTGCTCCCACACGCGCAGGAAGTCGGCCTTCTTCTTGGACAGGACGACCACGCCGTCCTCGTCCTCCAGGTTCTCCAGGAAGACCTCGACCTCGTCGCCGATCTGCAGGGCGTCGGGGTCCTTGAACTCGTCGCGGGCAACGGAGCCCTCGCTCTTGAAGCCCAGGTCCAGGATCACCGCCTTGTCGGTGATGCGCAGCACCTTGGCCTTGACGATCTCACCCTCCTCGATGTTCGAGAGGGTGGGCTCGTACATGTCGAGCAGCGCCTCGTACTCCTCCGACGTGTACTCGTCCTCGTCGTACAGGTCGGGGCGGATGCCGAGCGAGCGGGCGCGCTCCGCGATCTGCTGGATGGTAAGCTCGCTGCCGGGGCGGTTGTCGCGCTCGGCCACGGCGACGTTCCCCTCGTCGTCGTGCGAGAACTGGTTGCGGTCGGGCATGTGCGGGAGATCTCCTCGAGACGGCGCGCCGAGAATTCCGGCGCGCGGCTGCAGGGTGGACGGGTTTGGCCCAGAGGGCGGGAAAACAGAAGAATTTACGCGGTTTTCGGCCCTCGGTCAACCCCGCGCCGCCCGCTCCCGCGCCAGCCGCACGATGGCCTCCACCTGCTCCTCGAAGGCCAGCGCGGTGGTGTCGATCTCCACCGCGTCGCTGGGCTTGAGCAGGGGGGCCACGGCGCGCGTGGAGTCGATCTCGTCCCTGCCCCGCAGCCGCTCCGCCTCCGCCCGCACCGCCTCGTCCGACAGGTCGTCCGCCCCCATCTCGCGCAGCCGCCGCCGCGCGCGCTCCTCGGGCGCGGCCACCAGGAACACCTTCAGCTCCGCCTCGGGAAAGACGACGGTGCCGATGTCGCGCCCGTCCGCCACCAGCCCGCCGCGCGCGCCGCTCTCGCGCAGCGCGTCCATCAGCCACTCGCGCACCGCCGGCACCGCCGCCATGCGGGACACGTGGGCGTTGACCCTCGGCGCGCGGATGTCGGTGCTGACGTCGCGCCCGGCGACGGTCATGGTGTACCCGAGCTCGGAGGGGCGGCCGTGCACGTCCAGCCGGTCCAGCTCCTCGGGGATCAGGCGCTCCCACTCGTCGGCGGGCAGGCCGGCGTCCAGGGCGGCCAGGGTGATGGCGCGGTAGAAGGCGCCGGAGTCCAGGTGCCGGTAGCCCAGGCGCCGCGCGACCTCCTTCGCGGTCGAGCTCTTGCCCGACCCCGCGGGCCCGTCCAGCGCGATGATGATCCCGTCGGGGCGATGCGTGTTTGCCATGCAGGCTGCGTCTGGTGCGGGTCGGCAAGCTCGGGCGCGGACGCAGGCGCCCCCACCCGCTCGCTTAGGCTCGCACCCTCCCCCAAGTCTGGGGGAGGGTAGCAAGCATGGTGGAGCGCTCGCTCGCGGCTTCCTGCGCAGGCGCGGGAAAACGCCGAATCGTCCGCACCGCCACGCGAACGGGCGCCGCCCCAACAACCCTCCCCCAGACTTGGGGGAGGGTGGGCGAGTAATGCGAGCCCGGGTGGGGGCGCCGCCGCATGCGCCGGACCTCTCTTCCCGTGCCGGAGCCTCACGTCAGCAGGGCAAGCATCTCCCAGAAGCCGGGGAAGCTCACGTCCACCACCTCGGGCCGGTCGATCTCGATGTCGTTCTCCGGCCGCGCGCCCAGCACGCCGAACGCCATGGCGATGCGGTGGTCGTCGTGCGTGGCGATCCGGCCGGAGAGCGGGCGGTCCGTGCCGCGCACCACCATGCCGTCCGTCAGCTCCTCCGCCTCCACCCCCAGCGCGCGCAGGTTGCCCACCAGCGCGGCGATGCGGTCCGTCTCCTTGACCCGCAGCTCCCCCGCCCCGGTGATGCGCGTCTCCCCCTCCGCGCGCACGGCCAGCACGGCCAGCACGGGGATCTCGTCGATGGCCGCGGGCACGTCCTCCGCGTCGACGGCAATGCCGTGCAGCGACGCCGGCCGCGCCACCAGCTCCGCCACCGGCTCCCCGCCCTGCTCGCCGCGCGGGGTCACGTCGATCACCCCGCCCATCATGGCGGCCAGGCGCAGGAAGCCGGCACGCGTGGCGTTGATGCCCACGTTGCGGATGCGCAGCTCGCCCTGGTCCGCCAGCATGGCCAACGCCACGAAGAACGCCGCGGACGACGGATCGCCCGGCACCGTCAGGTCCAGCGGCGGCAGCGCACGCCCGGACGGAGCGAGGGAGACGCGCACGCCCTCGCCCGTGTCCGCCTGGTCCACGCGCTCGCCGCACGCGCGCAGCATGCGCTCCGTGTGGTCGCGCGACAGGATGGGCTCGGTGACGGAGACGGGCACCCCGCCGCCGAGCCCCGCCAGCAGCACCGCGCTCTTGATCTGCGCGCTCGCCCTGGGCGAGTGGTGGTCCAGCGGCAGCAGGCGTCCGCCGGCGACCTCGATGGGCAGGCGGTCCGGCGAGTCGCCCACGCCGCGGAAGGCGGCGCCCATGCGCTCCAGCGGCTCCGTGATGCGGCGCATGGGCCGCCCGCGCAGCGAGGCGTCGCCGGTCAGCGTGGCGGCAAAGGGGCGCGACGCCAGCCACCCCATCATCAGCCGCGAGGTGGTGCCGCTGTTGCCGCAGTCCAGCCAGGCGTCCGGCGCCGTCCACGAGGCGAGTCCCCGCCCCTCCACCACGATCTCCGCGCCGTCCGCCGGCGGGTCCGGGACGTCGCAGCCCAGCGCGCGCAGGACCGCGGCGGTGCTGCGGCAGTCCTGGCCCGGCAGCAGGCCGCGCAGCCGGCTGCGCCCCTCCGCCGCCGCGGCGAACATCAGCGCGCGGTGGGTGATGGACTTGTCGCCGGGTACGGTGATGTCGCCGGTTACGCGCAGCATGGCTCGGCAGCGGGGTCCGCGTCAGGGGCGGCAAAGCTATCCGGCGCGCGGCGCCCGCCGCAACGGGATCGTTGACGTGGAACGGGGGTTGCGGCCAACTTGGCCGGTCTGCACGTGCTCGCCACCCACCCGCCCCGCCGCGCCATGAGCATACGCATCCTCGCATCCCCGTCCGCCGCAATGCGTTCCCTTTCCCTGGCCGCCGCGCTGCTGCTCTGCGCCGCCGTCCCGCTCTCCGCCCAGAGGGTCACCGTTTCCGGACAGGTGCTCGACACCGACAGTGGACAGCCCATCGCCGGCGCCATCGTCGAGGTGGGCGAGCGCGGCGGGCCGCACGCCATCACCGACGCGGAGGGCCGCTTCACCTTCCGCGTCCGTGCCGGCGAGCGCGCGCTGACGGCGCACGCGCTGGGCTACGAGATGGCGGTGAGCGCCATCGACTTCACCGGCCAGACGATGGAGCTGGACGTGGGGCTCAAGCCGCAGCCGGTGGTGCTGGACGCGGTGACGGTGGTGGTGGACCGCTTCGAGCACCGGCGCCGCGCGGTGGCGGTGTCGTCGCGGGTCATGGACGTCCGGCAGATCGCGGGGGCGGCGGCCATGAACGCCTTCGACCTGCTGGAGACGCGCCTGTCGGTGCACGCCCTGCCCTGCCCCGGCAGCGTGCGCGCCAACTGCGTGCGGGCGCGCGGCTCCGTGGTGGCGCCCACCATCTACGTGGACGAGGCGCGCTTCATGGGCGACCTAGACGCGCTGCGGTCGTTCGACACGTCGGAGGTGTACCGCATCGAGGTGTACTCCGGCGGCTCGCACATCCGCGTGTACACGCGCTGGTACATGAACATCGCCGCGAAGAGCCGCCTGCGCCCCATGCCGCTGCCCATCACCTGAGCGCAGGTTCGCCGCAGGTGTTCATCGCCCCCTCCCGGACAGCCCGGCGAGGGGGCGGTGCTTTTTGAACCGCATCTCACGCAGAGGACGCGGAGGTTCAGAAGAGAGGACGCGGAGAACTGCGGGAGAAAGTAGAAGAAAGCCCTCCCCCGAAGTTGGGGGAGGGTTTGGGAGGGGGCCTCCGCCCTCCGAAGACAGCTCGCCTGACACTGGGTGAGTCGCCTGCCGAAAACGAAGAGGCCGGCCCGCGTTCGCTCGGGCCGGCCTAGTCGTTCCTGCGCCGGAAGAAGGGGAACAGCCGGGACCTTCGCCGCGGCGCGGTGACGATGATGCGCGAGTACGCGGTGCGGTTGCCCACCCGCAGCTCGCAGAAGTACGGCCCCGCGGGGACCCGCCGGCCGCGCATGTCGCGCCCGTCCCAGTAGGCCACCTTACGCCCCGGCTCCGTGTAGCGCAGGTTCAGCACCGGCACGTTGCGCCCGCGGGGGTGCGCCAGCGCGCGGGGGATGGCTACCGTCTGGTCGAACATGTTGATGATGCGGATGGAGACCACCTGCGACTCTCCACCCGCGAACAGCGACTCCTCCAGGTAGAACGGGATGTTGGTGGATGGATTCGCGGGGTTGGGGTAGTTCTGCTCCAGACGGAAGCCCTTCTGCGGCAGGGCGGGCTGCCCGCCGGGTTCCTGCGCCCGCAAGCCCGGCAAACCGGCAAGCCCGCAGACCACGGAGAGGAGGAGCAGAACAGGGGGTGCACGCAGCATCCAGCACCTCTCTGTCCACAAAGGTTTTGCGCTCGCCTTCTCCTCCGCCTGGGGGTCCGGTTGGCTGGTGGGAAATGGGGTGTCCGAACGCCGCAGTATACCGGGGCGGCGCCGCGCGGGTCAAGCCGCCGCGCCGCCGCCGTTTGCCCCCGGTGGCGCCGCCTCCCCGCCCGCCTCCAGGAACAGCTCCAGCGAGCGGAAGGGCCGGTCGTGCGCCAGCTGCGCCTCCAGGAAGCCGCGCAGCAGCGCCCGGTGCGCCCCGGGCGATCCCACGCCCTGCTCCGGCACCGCGCCGCGCAGCATGCGCCGCAGCTCCGCGCGCGTCTCCGGCTCCAGCACCCGGCCCGCCGGCCGGCAGCGCGCGCACGCCACGCCCCCCGCCGCCGCGTCGAAGCGCGCCGGCTCGTCCGCCGCCAGCGCGCGGCCGCAGTGCACGCAGTCGCTGGTGCTCGGCTCGTAGCCCAGCAGCGCCACCAGCCGCCACGCGCCCGTCAGCGACGCCGCCAGCACCGCGGCCGGCCCCTGCGCCTCCGCGATGGCGTCCCACGCCTCCGCCAGCACCTGGTACAGCGCGGGGTGCGGGTCCTCCGTGCCCACGCGGATCACCACCTCCGCCAGCAGCGACGCGCCCGCGAAGCCCGCCAGGCTGCGCCCCAGCGCCTGCCGGCTGCGCACCAGGTCGAAGCCGCTCAGCGTGTGCAGGTCGCGCCCCTCCTTGAGGTAGAAGGTGGCCGCGCCCTCCGTGAACGGCTCCAGCACGCCGCCGTACCGGCTCTTCGGACGCAGCGCGCCCTTGGCGATGACCGAGCGCAGCCCGTGGTCCCACGTGTACAGCCGCAGCACCTTGCTGGTCTCGCTGTAGGGGAACGCCTGCAGCACCAGCGCGCGGGTGGTGACCAGGGCCACGGCGCCGCTCCGCGCTACGTGCCGGCGCCCACGCCGGGCACCGGCCGCCGGCGCAGCGCCGCGAAGGCGCCCATGGTCAGCAGCAGCGTGGTCACCACCACCGCCGCCACGCGCGGGTCCACCGGCGAGCCGCGCCGCCGCGCCCGCAGCGTCACCGCCGTCCCGGCCCTGAGCGCGGTGCCGACCCAGCGCTGGTAGGTCTCGCCCTCCGACTCCAGCGGCGGGCCGGCCGCCAGCCCGCTGACCCGCAGCTTCGGCGACGGCTGGCGGACGTACACCTCCACCGTGTCCGTGGCCTGCGCCAGCGGCAGCTCCACGCTCCTGCCCGGGGGCAGGCGGTAGCGGTAGAACAGGTCGCGGTCGCCGGGGGGGATGGGGATGGTGGAGAGCACCCGTCCCCCCATCAGCACCAGGTCGCGGGGCTGAGTGATGCCGAGCTGCGCCAGCTGCTCGCTGTCGCCCGTCTCGAAGTCGCTGGCGCGCGGGGGGATGGCCACGCCGAACGCCGGCATCCCGTCCCGGCCCACCACGGTCCGCCGGCCGGGGTTGCGCACCCGCACCACCTCCGCCACCTCCCATCCCCCGCGCACGCCCGGGGACAGGATCACGTCGCGGCGGGCCACGCGCAGCGAGTCCAGCGCCGCCCGCGCGGAGGTGGTGTCGTAGACGGCGATCTCGTACCCCGCGCCCTGCTCGCCCGGGTGCAGCGCGGGCCCGAAGTAGCGCACCCCGTCCGCCAGCGCCGTCGCGAAGAAGACGTTGAACCCCGCCGCCGTGTCCACCTGCGGCAGGGCAAAGGAGAAGCGGCCATCGGCGCCGCTGGTGCCGCGCGCCACCAGCCCCTGCTGCTGCGCGCCCACGCGGTGCAGCTCCACCGGCGCGCCGGCCACGCCGCGGCCGGCCTTCACCACGCGCCCGGCCAGCGTCTGCGCGTCCGCGGCGCCCACCGAAACGGCGAGGGCGAGGGCCGGCAGGGCGAGCGGGAGCAGGAGCGGGCGGCGCACCGACCGGCGCGCCGCCCGCTGCGGGAGTTCGGAGACGGTCACGGGTTGAAGCGGCCCAGGTCTTCGGGGTCGAGCTTGCGCAGGTACTCGTTGAGCTGCTCGGGGGTCAGCCCGGCCTGCGGGCCCAGGCCGCCGGGGGCGTCGCCGGGGTCCGCGTCGGGGCCGGGCATCTCGATGGAGGCGCTGGTCAGCAGGTCGTCGCCGGCGAACAGCTCCGCGCGGGTGCGCAGCGCGATGGCGATGGAGTCCGACGGCCGCGCGTCCACGGTGAACACCTCGTCGCCGCGGGTGATGACCAGCTCCGCGAAGTAGGTGTTCTCCTGCACGCGGGTGATGAGCACGCGGGTCAGCGTGCCGCCCAGGCCGCGGATGATGAGCGGAAACAGGTCGTGCGTGAGCGGGCGCGGGAACTTCATGCCGGCCAGCTCCATGGCGATGGCGCTGGCCTCGGCGGGGCCGATCCAGATGGGCAGCACGCGGTCGCCGTCGTCCTCCTGGAGGATGACGACGGGCGACTTGGTGTTCTGGTCGAGGCCGAGGCTCTGGACGCGTACTTTGATCATAGGGCCGCCGCGGTGCAGCAGGTTGCGGGCCGCGGAAGGAAGTGCGTAAACGACAGTGCGAAAGTGCGAAAGACGGGCTGGCGCGGGGGCGGGGTGCGTCTCATGCGGCGGAGGCCCCCTCCCCGGCTCGTTCCTCGCCGACCCTCCCCCAACTTCGGGGGAGGGTTG
>DASTLD010000445.1:0-4063 GCA_035715345.1 Longimicrobium sp. | reverse complement strand
AACGGCGGCGGCCCGGGCGGTGTGGTAGCGCAGGCGGCGGCCAGCAGGAGCAGGACGGCGGCAAGGAGTCGCTTCATGGCGCGGACCTCTGGGAATCGGGGGGACGGGAATCCGCCGGAGAATGTAGCGGCCGGACGCGCGCTCCGGCCAGATTTCCGGATTGACGCTCGCCGCGGGCGCGGGTACGTTCCGCCCTCCGCCGCCCGCATCCACCCGCACGTCGTGCAGCCGCCCCGGGGGTCCGCCTGAGCAAGCTCGCCGTCCTGATGATCACGGCGTTCGTGGACATGCTGGGCCTGCTCATGGTGGTCCCGCTGCTCCCCTTCTACGCCCAGGAGATGGGCGGCGGCGGCCTGTGGGTGGGCATCCTGGTCTCCGCCTTCTCCCTGGCGCAGCTGCTGAGCGCCCCGCTGTGGGGCCGCGTCTCCGACCGCTACGGCCGCCGCCCGGCGCTGCTGGTGGGGCTGGGCGCGGCGGCCATCGCCTACGTGGTCTTCGCGTTCGCGCACTCGCTGTGGCTGCTGCTGCTGTCGCGGCTCATCCAGGGCGCGGGCGGAGGCACGGTGGGCGTGCTGCAGGCATACGTCTCGGACGCGACCGCCCCGAAGGACCGCGCCAAGAGCCTGGGCTGGCTGTCCGCCGCCACCAACGCGGGCGTCACCATCGGCCCGGTCATCGGCTCCGCCAGCCTGGGCTGGGGCGAGTCCGCGCCGGGGCTGATCGCGGCGGGGCTGTGCGTGGTCAACATGGCCTTCGCCTGGGCCTACCTGAGCGAGACGCACGTGGGCTCCGCGAACGACCCGTCCGTGCGCTCCGACGTGCGCCCGCGCGACGTGATCCGGCGCGTGCTGACCGCCCCCGGCGAGCCGGCGCCGCGGCTGATCTGGATCTACGCGATCGGGATCGGCGCGTTCATGGGCTATACCGGCATCCTGGCCCTCTTCCTGGCCGCGCGCTTCGGCATCACCGAGAAGACGATCGGCTTCGTCTTCATGTGGAACGGAGCCATCTCCGTGCTGGTGCGGGCGCTGCTGCTGGGCCGGCTGGTGGACTGGCTGGGCGAGGCGCGGCTCTCCCGGCTGGGCCAGGGGCTGCTGGCCATCGGCCTGTTCCTGCTGCCGCTGACCTACCGGGTGGGATCGGAGACGCTGTTCACGCTGCCCAACGGGGTGGGCGTGGAGGCGCGCTTCCTGTTCCTGATCGGGGTGATGACGCTCGTCCCGCTCGGCACGGCGTTCACCTTCCCGTGCGTCACGGCCATGCTGTCGCACGTGATCGACGCGCGGGAGCGGGGGGTGGTGATGGGCGTGCAGCAGAGCTTCGGCGGGGTGGCGCGCGTGGCGTTCCCGCTGCTGACGGGCTGGGCGTGGGACCACCTGGGCACCCCGTACCCCTTCTGGATCAGCGCCGCGCTGGTGTTCGGCACGCTGCTGCTGGCCTTCGGCATCCGCACGCGCGGCGAGGGCGAGGACGCGCCCGTCCCGCTCGCCTTCGCGCCCGCGCCGGCACCGGCGGCGGACTAGCGCCCGCGAACGCCCGCATCATCCGCTGCCACCGGCCGTCCTCGTTCCATCACCCGCTTCCACCGCCGCAATCGGATGCACATCCCTGGTCTCGGCACCGTCACGGAGGATCCGGAGCTCGGCTGGTACGTGAGCGAGCCGATCCCCATCGCCATGCTCGATGGAAAGCCGTGCCGGGTGATGCTGGACGAGTACGAGGACGACCCGGACCGGGAGCAGATCGATGCGGTGATCCGCGGCTTCCTGGCCGCGGACCCGTCCGTGCTGCGCGCGGCCGAGCCGTACCTCTTTGCCTACTACCGGGACTGCAGGCGGAACGGGGTGACCGGCCTCGACCTCCGGTCGCCGCGCGACGTGTGGCGGCACGTGCAACTGGGCGACGAGCCCGCCATCGGCCGCGACGGCGACGACCCGCGGCACGTCTACGTGTCGCTGGAGGGCGAGTGCGACTGGGAGCCGGAGCACGGGCTGCAGATCGTGCTGGAGAACGGGGTGCGCGTCTGCAAGGTCGGCCCCTTCGACGGGCACATGACCAACGCGAGCGCGTACGGCGACGAGCGCCTCCGGGACGTGGTGTACCAGGGCTCCGATGCCGCGTCCGGCGGCGGCGCTCCCCCGGGCGGGAAGCAGCCCTGGTGGAAGCTCTGGTAGGCGCGGGAGAGCGCGGCCGGAGCATCGCACGGCGCACCACCAGGTGGAACGGCCTCCGCGGCGTGCTTGCCGCGGAGGCCGTTGCGTTCTGAGGACGACGCGGTCCGGCGCGGCTACAGCGCCGCGTCCAGGTACAGGTCCAGCCGCCAGGCCCTGGGCTCGCGCAGGCCGCGCGCCAGGTCCAGGCGGATCAGCCCGTCCATCAGGCTGGCGCCGATGCCGGCGGAGACCAGCATGGGATCCAGCTCGAACGCATCGCGGCCGCCCACCCAGCCGGCGTCCATGAACAGCGTCAGGCGCGCGGCGGGCGTGGGCGTCGCGATCTCGCCGCGGGCGCGCCAGAACGCATCGCCCCCGGCCAGCGCCACCGGGTAGCCGCGCACGCTCTGCGGCCCGCCGATGTACCACTGCCCCTGCACCGGCACGTCGCCCGTGGAGGTGCCGGCCGCCGCCTCGAGCGAGGTGACCACCGCGCCCAGGGGGATGCCCAGCCGCGCGAAGGCCGACGGCCGCGCGAAGCCGAAGGTGCCCGTCTGCCCGTCCAGCGTGACGCCCGCGCTCCAGCGGAAGCGCGCCGGGTCCACGCCGCGGTCCGTGCGCAGCGAGAGGCTGGCGCCGAGCTGGTCCGCCCGCTGGGCGCCGCGCACCTCCGGGAAGACGTCGTCGCCGTCCCAAAGGCTGGCCAGCGACACGTCGGTGTTCTTGCTCATCCCGTGCTGGTGCTCGCCGAACAGGCGCCAGGCCCAGCTCCAGGTGCCGGAGCGCACCGGCACGGCCGTCAGCTCCGCGCCCGTGGCCAGGAAGTAGTCCGCCTCGTCGCGGCCCAGCAGCACCGCGGAGAGCGAGCTGCTCAGGTTGAGCGTGGAGACCGCGGGGTCGAACGGGGCCAGCCGCCGGTATCCCGCCACGCGCACCCGCGCACCGCCCCGCGTCTCGCGCGAGAGGCCGATCTCCGCCTTGGGCTCGCGGTCCGCGGTGCCCACCCACGCCTGCGCGTCCAGCGCCAGCGCGCGGTAGTCCACCCTGGCCTTGGCGCCGACGGCCAGCCCCTCCACGCGGTTGTAGCGCAGCGTCTCCAGGTTCAGGAAGTCCAGGTCCAGCGTGGGCAGCAGGCCGAACATGCCGCCCAGCCCGGGGATGGTGTAGCGCGCCAGCGATTCGATCTCCTCGCCGGTGATCAGCCGCCCGCCGCCGGTGACCAGCGGCGGCGGCAGGTCCGGGCTGTTCAGCAGCGCGGCCGTGTCCACCGGGATCTCCACCTTCCAGAGCTGGCAGCGCTTGTTCTCGCACTCGCACACGTAGCCGGGCCGCTTGCCGCACTGGTCGGGCGGAATTCCCGCGCTGTCTGCGGCCGCCAGCCGCTCCGGCGAGAGCTCCGTGACCACGTAGTCGGAGTAGCTGCGCTCGAAGCGGACGGGCATGCCCGCGAAGATGCCCAGCTCGCCGCGCATGTCCACCGCCATCAGCCGCGGCATCCAGTACTTGCCCTGCGACAGCGCGTACTCCACGGTCACGTAGCGCACCTCCGCGCCCATGTCGCCCAGCACGCGCAGGAAGCCGGGGAGCCGCGCGTTGGTGTCGCGGCCCAGGCTGAACGGCCGCGCGGGCGCGAACACCGTACGCACCACGCCGAAGGTGGCCGCGTCCACCCACAGCGAGCCGCGCACGGACCAGAACTCCTGCCGCCGCGGCAGCACCTTGAGCTCCAGCAGGCGCACCATGCGGCCGTCCGGCATGCGGATGGTGGTGGTGTCGCCGGACTGGAAGCGGTAGTTGGCCTCGCTGCCCTCCGCCAGCGGGTCGTGGATGCGCGCGCGGCCGTCCTCGTCCTCCTCGTCGTCGTCCCCGCCGCCAACGCTGACGCTGGTGCTGCGCCGGCCCGCGGAGTC
>DASTLD010000444.1:0-6623 GCA_035715345.1 Longimicrobium sp. | reverse complement strand
GGTACGACCGCGTGCGCGACGCGGAGGCGCAGCCGGAAGACTGGCGCGCGGCCGTCCGGCGGGGCGGGTACCCCACCCCGGCCGTGGAGCTGGAGGGCGAGGAGGACCGGACGGTCTGGTACTCCGGCTACGTGCGCACGTACCTGGAGCGCGACCTCCAGGACCTTTCCGCGATCGAGAACCTGGTGGACTTCCGCCGCTTGATGCGCGCCACCTGCCTGCGGCTGGGCAACCTGGTGAACCAGTCGGAGCTGGGGCGCGACACCGGCCTGCCGCAGGCCACGGTGCACCGCTACCTCAACCTGCTGGAGACTTCGTTCCAGCTCGTGCGCCTGCAGCCGTACTCGGTCAACCGCACGCGCAGGCTCATCAAATCTCCCAAGGCGTACTGGGGAGATACGGGCCTCGCGCTCTTCCTGGGCGGCGGCGAGCCCGGCGGCGCGCACCTGGAGAACCTGCTGCTGGCCAACCTGATCTCGTGGCGGGACGCGCAGGTCTCCGCGCCCGAGATCCTGTACTGGCGCACGGCGGCGGGGCACGAGGTGGACTTCGTCATCGAGCGCGAGGGCGAGCTGCTGCCCATCGAGGTGAAGACCGCCGCCCGCCCCACGCACGCGGACGCCGCCCACCTGCGCACCTTCCTCGACGAGTACCCGCGCGCCACGCGCGGAGGACTGCTGTTGCACGGCGGCGACGAGACGTTCTGGATCACGGAGCGAGTCCTCGCGGCACCGTGGTGGCGCGTGGTGTGACACCTATTCTCCACGTGAATGATAATCATCCATGATATGAATAGATTGCATGAACGCGCCTTATCACCAAGCCCGGCAACGAGTTTGCGTGCGGGTAGCGCGTGTCGAGGCGAACGTCGACGCTCTTCCCCCTGGCAAGATGAAGATGCAACCGAAGCTCTGGGTCCCGATCCTGTCCCTCCTGCTTCCGCTCTCCGCGGCGGCGCAGCAGCGGCCGTACTTCCAGCAGGGCGTCGCCTACCGCATCGAGGCGCGGCTGGACGAAGGGGCGGACGTGCTGACCGGGCGGGCGCGGCTCACCTACGTCAACCGCTCGCCGGACACCCTGGACTCGCTGTACCTGCACCAGCACCTCAACGCCTTCCGCCCCAACAGCGCCTGGGCCCGCCGCGAGCTGCGCGACGGCAACACGCGCTTCCAGGCGCTCGGCCCGGAGCAGCACGCCTTCGAGCGCTTCACGGGCATCACCGTGGACGGGACGGAGGTGCGGGCCGCCTATCCCGGCGCGCCGGACTCCACCGTGGCCGCCATCGCCCTGCCGCGGCCGCTGCGGCCCGGCGACTCCGCCGTGGTGGTGATGGACTGGCAGGCGCGCCTCTCCACCCTGCCCCGGCGGCAGGGGCGCGCGGGCCGCCACTTCGACTTCGCGCAGTGGTATCCGCGCGTCGCGGTGTACGACCGCACGGGGTGGGCGCACAACCCGCTGCTGCCGCAGGGCGAGTTCTACGGCGAGTTCGGCCGCTACGACGTGACGCTGGATCTGGCGGCGGACCAGGTCGTCGGCCACACCGGCGTGGTGGTGGAGGGCGACCCCGGCTACCGCGAGACGGACCTGGGCATCGGCTACCGGCCGGGGCCGGCGCCGTCGCTCGGCCTGCTGGCGGGGCAGGCGGAGGCGGGGCGCAAGCGGGTGCGCATCTACGCGGACAGCGTGATCCACTTCGCGTGGAGCGCGGACCCGCGCTTCCTGCACGACTTCTCGCGGCGGCAGACGCAGGCGGACGACGGCCGGGCGGTGCCGCAGGCGGGCATCCACGTCTTCTACCTGCCCACGGACACGGCCTGGGACGAGCAGGTGGTGCTGCGCCGCACCTTCGAGTCGCTGGAGTGGCTGGAGCGGCTGTTCGGGCGCTTTCCCTATCCCCAGATCACCAACCTGCACCGGCTGGAGAGCGGCGGCACCGAGTTCCCCATGCTGGTGATGAACGGCTCCGCGTCCCCCACCCTCATCACCCATGAGCTGACGCACCAGTACCTGCACGGCATCCTGGCCAACAACGAGTGGCGCGAGGGCTGGCTGGACGAGGGCTTCACCTCGTTCGTCTCCAACTGGTGGTGGGAGGAGAGCGCGGGCGACACCATCTGGTACGGGACCATGCGCACGCTGGAGCGGCTGGAGCGCACGGACTCGTCGGAGGTGGTGGACCAGCCGGGCGCGGCGTTCAGCAGCCCGCGCATCTACAGCTCCATGACGTACGGCAAGGCGTCCGCGGTCTTCCGCATGCTGCGCGAGATGGTGGGGCACCAGACCATGCGCCGCATCCTGCGCACCTACTACGAGCGCCACAGGTTCACCCACGTGACCGGGCAGGACTTCCAGCGCGTCGCGGAAGAGGTCGCCGGCCGCGACCTGGACTGGTTCTTCGACCAGTGGCTGCGCCGCCGGGACAAGCTGGACTACGGCATCACCAACACCGCCGCGCAGCGGATGGGCGACGGGCGCTGGCGCACGCGCGTGACGGTGCTGCGCACGGGCCAGGCGTGGATGCCCGTGGCCCTGCGCGTGGGCGGCGAGACGGTGACGCTGGAGTCGCGCGCGCGGCGGCAGACGGCCACGGTGGTCACGCGCGAGAAGCCCGCGCAGGCGGAGCTGGACCCCGGGCGGGTGCTGATCGACCTGGACCGCAGCAACAACACGATGGCCGTCCCCTGACCGCGGCCGGCCCGCATCGCAGCACGCCCGGTGCCGAGACCGGCTGCCAGCCGGGCCCGCGCGCGTGGCGAGGCCGGGCGCACGGCGCTCCCCCAGAATGACATCGGAAGAGAAGCGCGGCGCCGGCAGAGATGCCGGCGCCGCTCACTTCGTACTCCGTACTGCGTACTTAGTACTTCCGGTCAGAGCTGTTCCACGCGCCAGCCCTTGTCGCGGAGCATGCGGACCACGCTGTTCTGGCCGACCAGGTGCGCGGCGCCGACCACCACGAGCACGTCGTCCGTGCCCTGCAGCATCTGCTCGATCTGCGGCACCCAGGCGCGGTTGCGGTCCGTGAGCAGGCGCGCCATCAGCTCCGGGTGGTCCATGCTGTCGTTCATGAGCGAGTCGATGGCCGCCTCGTCGCCCGCCAGCCACGCGGCCTTGAGCACCCCCATCATCTCGCCCGTCTTCGAGAGGTCCTCCAGCGACGAGCGCAGGAACTCCACCTGCTGCTCCCTGGTGAAGCCGTCGAACAGCCCCATCTGGAACTCCACGGACTCCAGCCCACCGCGCGGCTTCTGGTCCTGCCTGGCCCGCCCCGCGAAGTGCCGGTCGATGCCGTGCTCCGCCTGCAGCCCCGCGCGCTGGTACTCCGTCTGCGCCAGCAGCAGCCCCGCCAGCCACGGCTCCAGGCGGTCCAGCACGTTCATGTCGATCCCCGCGCGCTGCGCCGCCTGCTGCACCACGGCGTACACGTCCGCCGGCAGCTCGGTGCGTAGCGTCCGGCCGCCCGTGAGCAGGCCGCGGTTGATCATCTGCGGCGCCTTGGCCTCCAGGCTGTCCAGGTCCGCCTCGAACCAGACGCGCTCGGCGTCCGCGTAGGCCGCCTCGATGGGCTGCGCCAGCGGGTACACGTCCGCCGTCAGCAGGTGGATGGAGCCCAGCAGGTACACCGTGGCGCCGCCGCGGCCCTCCACGCGGTAGAGCATGTGGCGCGGGGCGGACGCCGGGGCGGATACGGACGGCGCCCGCGTGGGGGCCGCCTGCGGGCCGCACGCGCCCGCCGCCAGCAGGACGGGCGTGAGCGCCAGGAGCAGGCGCCGGGAAGTGGTGCGGTTCAGCATCGCGTGTCGATTTTCAGGGTCCGGGCCGCGGCGTCAGTGGCACGCCCAGCCGAATGCCAGCCGGTGACGGTGGCGGGGGCACTGGGTGATGTGTCCCGTGCCCACGTCGCCGAACATGTACGGCAGGTTGTCTTCCGAGTCCACCTGGAACAGCAGCTCCATGCGGGCATCGCACTCCAGGCAGCTGGGATACTCCACGTTCTGCACCCAGGCCGGCCAGCCGAGCAGCTTGTCGCCCGTGCGGGGGAACTCGTCGTCGCCCATCCGCTCCGTGTAGGCGTCGTACGGCACCCCGTGCTCCTCTTCCGCCTCGAACGGGGCCGGGTAGTCGTCCACGCCCCGCCAGGACACGATGCGGCGCGGGGGGAATGCATCCTCCGGGCCGGGGCCCGCGGGCGCCGGCTCCGCCGCCAGCGCGTCGGGCGGCACCAGGCGCAGCAGCGTGCTGCGCGCGTACGGCGCGAACGCCTCGGCGTCCACCTCGCAGAGCGGCTCGCTGCTGGTGCAGTAGAAGAGCTGCAGCAGGCCGCCGTCCAGCCGCTCCGCCGCCGCCTCCGGCAGGTCGCGCGCATGGAGCTGCAGGAAGAGCTGCATGGGCCGCCCGCAGTTGCCGCAGGCGGGCCACGCCTCGCCCGGGTGCAGCCAGGGGATGCCGGAGAACTTGGACCCGTCGCGCGCGCCGTCCTCCTCCGCCGCGTCCGGGAACCACGCGCGCCGGCGCAGCGCATCCACCTTCTCCCGCACCGCCTCGGGGCTGGCGTCCGGCTCGGGCGGCTCCCCCGCATCGGCGGAGGGATCGCCGTCCCCGTACGGCGGCACCGGCGGCTCGCTGGCGATCAGCATGCGGATGGAGACCATCAGCGCGTCCAGCTTGTCGTCCGGGAGCTGCCCGAAGCGCGCCAGCTCCGCGCGCGACACCCAGCCGTTGGCCTCGCGCCAGCGGCGCTTGCGGCGCTCGGTGCGGTCCGCCAGCGCCACCACCTCGTCCAGCGTCGACGCGCGCACCACCCGGCTGGCGGGGTTGGCCGCCGCGTGGGCCGCGATGCGCTCGCGGTGCCGCGCCACCAGCGCCGCCAGCGTGGTGTCGCGGCGAAAGTGCTCCCGCTTGAGGAACACCGGCTGGTCCCAGACGCGCGTGATCCCGGCGGTGGTGGACAGGAAGGCCGTGCCGTCGTCGAAGTTGCTCACCACGTCGAAGTAGTCGCCGGCGCCGCCCATCAGCCGCATCAGGATGCCCTTGGGCGTCCAGCGCAGCGGCAGGCGGTAGTGCACCAGCACCATCCGCCGGTCCTCGTGCAGGTACAGGCGCATCACCGCGCGGCGCGTGGCCCCCGGGTCCAGGTGGATGCTGACAGGGTCCACGTCGCCCAGGTGCCGGAAGCCGAGCGCCCGCGCCTCGCCTCCCCGCGCCTCGTACGCGTCCCACCGCACGTGCGGGTGCGAGGCGCGCGTGGCGGGCACGGCCACGAAGCGCCCGGGCACCATCTCCTGGACGCTCTTGAAGATGCGCCGGGCGGCGGACTCCAGCGACGCGGTCATACGGCGGGACGGGTGGGGAGATTCGGGGATGCGGGAACGCGCGGAGAATAGCGCCCGCGGCCGCGGCGCGCACCCCGGCTCAGGCGCGCAGGCGCTCGGCCAGCCGGATGGCGTCGAAGGGGGCGTGCACCTTGGCGTCGTTGTCGAAGTAGACGTAGACGTCGCGCCCGCCGCGCGCGTCCGCCGCGGGGGAGGCCACGCAGGCGGCGTCGCGCGGCTGGCAGCCCGCGCGCCACTCGCGGATGCGCGACGCCCACCAGTCGAGCTGCGGGTCCGTGTAGCCGCTGGCGTACAGGTGCTCCGCCCCGTGCAGCCGCACGTACACGAAGTCCGCCGTCACGTCCTCCGCGTACGGCCAGCGCCCGGCCGTGTCCGCGAACACCAGCGCCGCGCCGTGCGCCCGCAGCAGGTCCACGAACGCCGCGTCCATGAACCCCGGGTTGCGCACCTCGAAGGCGTGGCGGATGGCGCCCTCGTGCTCCGGCTCCACCCAGCTCCGCCCCTCCATGCGCTCGTCGTGGCCGCGCGCCAGCTCCGCCGCGGCGGCGTGCGTGCACGGCAGCATCTCCAGGAAGCGCGCGAAGCGCTCCTCGTCGAAGCGCATGCGCTCGGGGAACTGCCAGAGGACGGGGCCCAGCTTGTCCGCCAGGCGCAGCACGCCGGACGCGAAGAAGTTGGCCAGCGCCGTCTCCACGTCCTTCAGCTTCTTCATGTGGGTGATGAACCGGCTGCCCTTGACCGCGAAGACGAAGCGCGCGGGCGTCTGCTCGTACCAGTGGCGGTAGCTGGTGGGGCGCTGCAGGGAGTAGAAGGAGCCGTTGATCTCCACCGAGTTCATCCGCGAGCCGACGTACTCCAGCTCGCGGCGGTGGGGCAGACCCTCCGGGTAGAACACGCGCCGCCACCCGGCGTACGTCCACCCGGAGATCCCCACCCACGTCCCCGCCTGAGCTCGCTTCGCCATGCCCGCCGGAATCGCAAGGAGAGCACCGCGCGGGCGTCAGCCGTAGCGCCGCTGGAAGTCGTCGCTGACCTGGCGCAGCAGGCGCTCCACGTCGTCGCCGCGCTGGGGAAAGAAGAGCGTGTCGGACAGCGAGTTGAGCGCGCCGCGCACGTCGCGGAAGCGGTCCGCCACGCGCAGGAACAGGTCGCCCACGCCGTGGCGCAGGGCCAGGTCGCTGGCGGCCGCCATGCGAAAGCCGCTGGCGCCCATCTGGTCGTAGTAGGAGAGCGGCGGCGCGCCGCGGCGCTGCACGCGGTGGCTGATCCAGTCCGGGAACACGCCCGCCAGCC
>DASTLD010000443.1:0-23263 GCA_035715345.1 Longimicrobium sp. | reverse complement strand
CCTTTTCGTACGGCTGCAGCACCTCGGCGGTGGCGTCGGTGCTGCCGTCGTCCAGCACCACGAGGTGAAAGTCGCGGCGAAACTCCGTCATCACCTGGCGAATGCGCCAGAGCAGGACTCCCACCGTGGGCGCCTCGTCGCGCGCCGGGATGCAGATGTAGATCACACGCCGTCCTGTTCCGCGTCGTCGCCGGCGGGTCCGCCGTCCGGCCCGGCAATACCCTGTTCCGCCACCTCCTGTTCCGAAGGCGGCTTGCTCTTCCAGCGCCGGTGGAACCAGAAGTACTGCTCCGGCGCCTCGCGAATGCTGGCCTCCAGCCGCGCCGCCAGCTCCGCCGTGAGCGCCGCGACGTCCGCCTCCAGGTCGCCCGTGTCCGGCACCGGCACGCGGGTGCCCGACACCTCGTAGCGCACGCCCGGGCCCGGCAGCCGCCGCGCCACGCAGGCGAACACCGGCGCGCCGAAGCGGAGCGCGAACAGCGCCGGCCCGCGGTGCGTGGAGGCCGGGCGCCCGAAGAAGGGCACGAACACGCCCGCCTGCCGCGCGTCCTGGTCGCCCACGATGCCGACCACGCCGTTCCTGCGCAGCACCCGCGGCACGCGCCCGGGCGCCTCGCGCTGGGAGATGGTCTCCACGCCCAGCCGGCGGCGCGTCGCGTCCAGCCGCGCGTCCACCAGCCGGTTGCCCTGCCTGCGGACGATGGCGGAGATGGGCACCCCGCGGCTGGCCACCGTGGCGGCCGCGATCTCCCAGTTGCCGTAGTGGCCGGTCACCAGGATCACGCCCTTGCCCAGCGCCAGCGCCTCCTGCAGCTCGTCCCACCCCCTGGGGATGGTCCGCTCCACGACGGCCCGGGGATCGAGCTTGGCCAGGCGCAGCATCATGGCCGCCTCGGCGCCCAGGTGCTCGTACGCGCCGCGCACCGTGCGGGCGATCCACGCCGCGTCCGCGTCCGGAAAGGCCAGGCGGACGTTGTCCTCCACCACCCCGCGGCGGATGCCCAGCCGGTGCACGGTGCGCCCCAGCCGCCGCCCGAAGGCGTCCGCGGTGCGCTCCGGCAGCGCGGAGACCGCCGCCTCCAGCGTGCGCGCCAGCCCGTACTCCACGCGGTGCCCCGGCGAGTGCCGCACCGCCTGCTTCCGCTCTTCCGCCAACGCCCGTCCGCCGCCAAAGGGAGAGACCGGACCACGCGTGTGCGGCCCGGTCCCGGAGAGACCCGCGGTCCAATATAACGCGGCGCGGGCCGCGGCGCTCAGGCCCGGTTGCCCGCCCCCGCCAGCACGTCCATCACCGTCTCGTCGGGCACGGGGTAGCCCCAGCGCCCGCCCTGCCCCACGTGCGGCACGCCGATGCTCTCGATCAGCGAGTACTCCACCCGGCCCTCGCGCGCCTTCTTGTCGCTGCGCGTGCGCCCCACCACGTCCTGCGCGTTGAAGTCGAAGGGCAGCGAGGTGGGCAGCCCCAGCCGGGTCAGCACCCGCCGCAGCCGCTGCGCCGTGCCCGACGCCGTCACCCCGCAGCGCTCGCCCACGCGGGCCTCCTCCACCAGGCCGATGGCGACGGCCTCGCCGTGCAGCAGCGTGTAGTCGGACACCGTCTCCACCGCGTGGCCGATGGTGTGGCCGAAGTTGAGCAGCTTGCGGCGCCCGTTCTCCTTCTCGTCCTCGGCCACGATC
Organism: Longimicrobium sp.; assembly: GCA_035715345.1. Taxonomy (GTDB): domain Bacteria; phylum Gemmatimonadota; class Gemmatimonadetes; order Longimicrobiales; family Longimicrobiaceae; genus Longimicrobium. The sequence continues at coordinate 21,586 of DASTLD010000443.1, read as the reverse complement.
TCCGCCTTGATCTCCACGGAGCGCATGATGAGCCGCGACAGCGCCTGCGGGTCGCCGCCCAGCAGGGAGTCCGCGCACTCCTCGATCCAGTCCAGGTACTCCGCGTCGGCGATGGCGCCGTGCTTGACCGCCTCCGCCAGCCCCGCGCGCAGGTGCGACTCCGGCAGCGAGTGCAGCAGCTCGGGATCCACGATGACGCAGCGCGGCTGGTGGAAGACGCCCACCAGGTTCTTGCCCGCCGGCGTGTCCACCCCCGTCTTGCCCCCGACCGACGCGTCGATCATGGCCAGCAGGCTGGTGGGCACCTGCACCAGCGGCAGGCCGCGCATGTAGGTGGCCGCCACGAAGCCGCCCAGGTCGCCCGGCACGCCGCCGCCGAAGGCGATGACGGCGGTGTCGCGCCCGCAGCCGGCCTCCAGCATGGCGTCGCTGACCAGCGCCCAGGTGTCGCGGGTCTTGCGCTCCTCGCCGGAGGTGAAGGCGAACACGTCCGTGCGGTGCCCGGCCGCGTGCAGCATGCGCGACAGGCGCACGGCGTAGAGCTCCGCCACGCGGTCGTCGGTGACCACGGCGTAGCGGTGCGCCGGGCAGAAGCGGGACAGGATGGAGGCCAGGCTGGCAAAGAGTCCGGGGCCAACCAGCACCTCGTATCCGCGCGAGCGGGCCTCGGGAAGCGATACCTTGACCCGGTGGGGCGTGCTCATTGATGCATCCTCAAGAGTCTCTCTGTTCCGAGCGCCGGTCCATCCCGGCGCCCAGCACCGTTTGCCCGGCCAGCCACCCCACCACGCCCGCCGGGTCCGCCCCCGGCGCCGCCGCGCGCCGCCGGATCTCGTCCGCCGCGCTGCCCCGCCGCAGCAGCTCCGGCAGCCGCGCCAGCTCGTCCGCGTCGCCCAGGGCGGCGGCCACGCCCTGCAGCCGCTCCGCCAGGCGCAGCACCGCGTCCGCCACCGTGATCGTCCGCGGCTCGCCCGCCTCCACGTCCGCCAGCTCGGCGGCCGCGCCGTCGCGGCTGGCGCGCCAGGCGTTGTCGGAGAGCACCGTCTGCACGATGGACTCCGGCACCTCCGGCTGGCGCAGCAGCCCCTCCGCCGCGCCCGCCACGATGGCCCGGGTGAGCGCCGCCGCGGCGATGGCGTCGTCCAGGCGCGGCGTGCAGTCCGCGACGCGCACCTCCACGGTGGGATACACGTGGTGCGGGCGCATCTCCCAGTACAGCCGGCCGGGGGCGTCGATGCGCCCGGTGCGCACCAGCCACTCCACCAGCCGCGCGTACTCCGCGTCGTCCGCGAAGCGGGGCGGCGCGCCGGAGCGCGGCCAGCGGCGCCAGAGGATGGAGCGGTAGCTGGCGTGCCCCGTGTCGCGCCCCAGGAACAGCGGCGACGAGGCGGTCAGCGCCAGCAGCAGGGGCAGATACAGGCGGACCACGTTCGTCAACCGCGCCCGGTCCGTCCCCTTCGGCACGCCCACGTGCACGTGCATGCCGAAGATGGCCTGCGACTCCGCCAGCTGCCGGTACTCCTGGCGCAGCTCCTCGTACAGCGGCGCGTCGGTGAAGGCGTGGCCCTCGGCGGGGCTGTACGGGTGCGTGCCCGCCGCCACGATGCGCAGCCCTTCCGCCTCCGCCGCGACGGCGGCCTGGAAGCGCAGCCGCGCCAGGTCGTCGCGGATGCAGGCGGTGCCCTGGCACACCCGCGTCTCCACCTCGATGGTGTGCTGCACCATCTCCGCCTTCAGCTCGTCCGCCCAGTCGCCGGCCATCACGTAGCGCGCCCGCGACCGCAGCGCGCCCGTGCGGGCGTCCACGAGCTGGTACTCCTCCTCCACCCCGACCGTGAAGTCCTCCGCCGCCGGCATTCTGCCTCCGAATATGGTAGCAGCCGGCGCCGGCCCATGGAGCTTAGCCGGACGGGCGCCGCCGGGCAAGCGGACGTTTACGGCCCTCCCGCTCCGGAAACGGAGAGCGCGCCGACCCGCTCGACGCGCTCCCGCGCACCGGCCGTGGAAAGCAACTCCCGCGCCGTGCGCAGGTGGACGGGGTGGCGCCACTCCGGGGCCGCCTCCGCCAGCGGCACCAGCACGAAGGCGCGCTCGTGCAGGCGCGGGTGCGGCAGCGTCAGCCCCGGCGCCTCCATCACCCGGCCGCCGTGGTCCAGCAGGTCGATGTCGACGGCCCGGGGCGCGTCGCGGAAGCTGCGCCGCCGTCCCATGGCCTCCTCCACGGAGAGCACGGCGCGCAGCAGCTCCTCCGGCGCCAGTGCCGTCGTCCCCACGGCGACGGCGTTGTGGAAGTCCGGCTGGTCGCGGAAGCCCACCGGCTCCGTGCGATAGAGGGACGAGACGCGCTCAATGCGCACCCACGCCCGCAGCGCCTCCACCGCCTCCGCGATCTGCCGCGCGGGGTCGCCCAGGTTGGCGCCCAGCCCCAGGATCACCGTCTCCACGCCCCCTCCCCTGAAACGACGAGGGCGGCCCCATGGCCGCCCTCCGCGATGTTCCGACTTCCACCTACGCCGAGCGCGACCGGCGCGCCAGGCGGAACTTGAGCCGGCCGGGCCGCTTGCCGCGAAGCGTTCCCACCTCGTGCGCGGGAACCGACGGCGGCGGCGCCAGGCGCAGCATGACCGCCCCGATGCCGGGGAACGGCCTGGGAATGACCGGCAGCGGAGCCAGACCGCGCTGGGCGAGCTTCGCCTGTTCGGTCAGGCCGCGCAGGTAGGCCACGTCCGTCCGGAACTCAGCGAGATCCTTCTCCCACTCTGCCTTCGTCATTCGGCCTCCCCTGAAGCCGGTGAAGCTGCTCGTAACGATCCTCCAGGAACTGGAGCCGCGCCTCGATACCCTCGGCGCGCAGCACCTGTGCCTCCTGGAAGTGCACCTCGCCCTTGGTGCCCGCGAACTCGCCGCCGAGGCTCTTGATGCGCGGCAGGTCCGACATCACCAGCTGCTTGATGCTGCTCCAGCGGAAGTATCGGGCGAGGAACAGCACGAACAACGCCGCGCTCACGCCCACAACGATAAGGAGCGCGACGCGGATGGTCCAGATGAGCGGGAGCCAGTCGAGGATGCGCAGCATCCGGCGCGGCGTAGGCGATGGCAGGTTGTGCACGATGATCGGAGCGGCAATGAGTACACACCGGGCGCCCTGTACGCAAGCATTTTCTGCATAACGATTTACGAGCAGAGAAGCGTACCCGAACGGGGACCATCGGCGCGCAACGAAGGGGACTGCTGGCGGAACGAAAACGGCGCCCGCGAGAGGGCGCCGTTCGGCGTTCTGAGCAGGCGCGGGGGAAAGGAACGCGCCGGATGCGCCGCCCGCGCCGGGTTCAGCGGAAGCGGACGCGGACGAAGTGGCGCTTGCCCTTCTGCAGCACGTACTCGCCCGCGGCGGGGACGGTGGCGTCGCGGCCGGCCACCTTCTCGCCGTCCACGGAGACGCCGCCGCCCTCGATGTCGCGCACGGCCTGCTTGGCCGACTCCGTGAGCCCCGCGCGCACCAGCAGCCTGCGCACGTGCACCGCGCCGTCGGTCGCGCCCAGCGCCTCGTCGTCCGGCGACAGCTCCAGCTCGGGCATGTCCTCCGGCGCCTCATGGCGCTTGAACATGCGGTCGAAGTTCTCCGACGCGGCGGCGGCGGCCTCCTGGCCATGGTAGGTGGCCACGATGCGCGAGGCCAGCAGGCGCTTGGCCCGGTACGGCTCCGTGCGCGACTGCTCCACCGCGCGCTCCAGCTCGTCGCCCGACAGGCCGGAGGCCATGCGCAGCCACTCCTCCATCACGTCGTCGGGGATGGACATGGTGCGGCCGTACTGCTGGTCCGGCGCGTCGGCCAATCCCACGTAGTTGTCGTAGGACTTGGACATCTTCTGCACGCCGTCGGTGCCGCGCAGGATGGGCATCAGCAGGCACACCTGCGGCTCCTGCCCGTAGCGCTCCTGCAGCACGCGCGCGACGAGCAGGTTGAACTTCTGGTCCGATCCCCCCAGCTCCACGTCCGCCTTCAGCACCACGGAGTCGTAGCCCTGCATGAGCGGGTACATGAACTCCACCACGGAGATGGGCCGCTGCTCCGCGTAGCGCCGCGCGAAGTCCTCGCGCTCCAGCAGGCGCGCCACCGTGTAGTGCGAGGTCAGCTCCAGGATGTCCACCAGCCGCAGCGGCGCCAGCCACTGCGAGTTGAACTCGATGCGCGTCTTCTGCGGGTCCAGGATCTTGAAGACCTGGTCGCCGTAGGTGGCGGCGTTGGCCTTCACCTCCTCCTCGGTCAACCGCGGCCGCAGCTCGCTGCGGCCGGTCGGGTCGCCGATCAGGGCGGTGTAGTCGCCCATCACGAAGACCACGTCGTGGCCCAGCTCCTGGAACGTGCGCAGCTTGCGGATGGAGACGGCGTGGCCGATGTGCAGGTCCGGCCGCGTGGGGTCGAATCCCTGCTTGACCACCAGCGGCCGGCCGGAGGCGTGCGAGCGCTCCAGCTTGCGGACCAGCTCGTCCTCGGGGATGATCTCCAGCGTGTCCCGGCGGATCTGGTCCATCTGCTCCGCGACGGGGGGAAAGTGCGTGCTCACGTCTGAAAACGGTGGGGTGCGGTCGCGGCGCGAAGGGATGCCCGGGCGGTGCGAGCGGAACCACACACACTAACGGCGCGCCGCGCACGCACGCAACCCGCGGACGGCGCCGTCACAGCCCTTCCGCGGCCTGCCGCTCCGGATGGCGCAACGGGAGCTGCGCGGCGCCGGCACATGACGGCGGAAGATGGCCTATCTGCGCTCCGTGGAACGACTTGCGGAGTTCGGGGTACAATTCTGGCTATTGCGGGGGCAGGGACGCGAGCACGCGCCCGACACCCGCGGCAGGACGGTCCACCGATGCCACCCGCTTCGCTTCCATCCCACCGCCGCACCGGAGCTCCAACCGTGTCCACCCGCTACGCAACCTGGCTCTGCCTTGCCCTGGTGCTGTCCGCATGCTCGGACGGGGGGCCCACCAGCACGGCGCCGGCCGATAACGTCTCGTTCGTCATCGTCTCCGGTGACGGGCAGAGCGGCCCGCCGGGAGCCGAGCTGCCGCAGCCGCTCGTGGTGCGCGCCGTGGACGGGGCCGGGAACCCGGTGCCGGGGCGCCACGTGGCGTTCAAGGTGATCTCGGGCGGGGGATCGATGTACCTGGGCGCGGGCGTGAGCGACGCCAACGGCATCGTGAAGGACTACTGGACGCTGGGCACCGTCGCGGCGGACTCGCAGCGGGTGGAGGCCCGGAGCATCGACCCGGCCACGGGCGCCAAGCAGGTGTTCGGCGTGTTCCGCGCCACCATCGGCGGCGAGCCGGTCCGCGTGGATTCGTCCGGCGCGTACGCGCACTACACCGGGCAGGTGGGCAAGGTGGTGCCGTTCCCGTACTACGTCCAGCTCGAGGACCAGTACGGCAACCCCGTGCGCCGCGCCGGCGTGGCCGTCAAGTGGACGCCGTCGGGAGACGGGACCATGTTCCGGACCACGACCTACACGGACTCGCTGGGCCGCACCGGCGTGCGCTGGTACTTCGGCACCGTCGCCGGCCCTCAGACGCTGAGCGCCCAGGTGGTCGGCGGCGAGCCCGCCCGGGTCCTGTTCACCGGGACGGCGGTCCCGGGACCGGCGGTGAGCGTGGACATCGAGCCCGACAGCGTCCACTTCACGGCCTTCGGCCAGCTCGACACGGTGACGGTGACCGCGGTGGACCAGTACGGAAACGCGACGCCCCGGACGTGGAGCCAGACGTCTCCGGGGGTGGTGCACCTGCGGAACCTCGCCCCGCCGGGGATGGTGCTGCAGGCGGCCGGGAACGGGCGTGCGTACGTCATCGTGACGTCGGGGAGCATCGCGGACAGCACCGTGGTGGTCGTCCGGCAGGAGGCGGCGACGATCAGCTTCTCGGAGAGCCTGCCGTCCAGCGTGAAGGTGGGAGGCACCGTCAACGTGAAGTACTACACGGGGGCGCGGGACGCCAACAACCACTACATCTCGAGCGCCAACACGCGGTTCACGTGGTCCATCACGAACCCGTCCGTGGCGACCATCAACGCGAACGGCATCCTGACCGCGCACGCCCCGGGCTCGGTCAAGGCGATCGCGACCATGGACGGAGTATCGGCGGAAACGCCCACGATCACGGTCTCGCCGTAGCCCTTGCCGCGCCCCCGGAAAGCCGGGGGCGCGGCGACCCGCGGATCAAGCAGTGAGCCCGGGCCCCCGCATCGCGCACGATGCGGGGGCCCTGGGCTGGTCATCCGGCCAACCCACGCAGGTCACCACCGGCAGCGCATCGCCCGGCCCGCGGCATCTGCCCCGTGCCCTCCCGATCCGCAGTCCCTTCCACTTCTTCACCGGAGCACGCCCGTGTTTACGCGCAGAGCCACCTTCCTGACCCTTGCCGTCGTGCTCGCCGCCTGCGCGGACGGGCGCCAGCCGGTCGGCCTGGACCCGAACCGTCCGGCCAGGTTCGTCATCGTCTCCGGCGACGGGCAGACCGGCGACGCGGGAGGCGACCTGGCGCAGCCGCTCACGGTCCGCGCCGTCGACGCGAACGGCAACCCGGTGCCCAACCGCCAGATCGCGCTCCGGGTGGTGGCCGGCGGCGGGTCGATGTACGTGGGTGGGGGCGTCTCCGACGTGAACGGCATCGTCAAGGACTACTGGACGCTCGGAACCGTCGCGGGAGACTCGCAGCGCGTGGAGGCGCGGAGCGTGGACCCGGTGTCCGGCAACCGGGAGGTGTTCGGCGTGTTCACCGCCCACGCGGTCGCCGGCGCACCGGTCCGGGTGGATCCGGTGAACTGCAGGGACTTCTGCTCGCCCACCGGGCAGTATCTTCCCTACACGGGGACGGTGGGCCGCGTGGTCCCGGCCCCGTTCTACGTCCAGGTCAAGGACCGGTTCGGCAACCCGGTGCGGCGCGCCGGCATTGCCGTCAAGTGGACGCCGTCGGGAGACGGGACCATGTTCCGGACCACCACCTACACGGATTCGCTGGGCATCACCGGGGTGCGCTGGTACTACGGCACCGTGGCCGGCCCGCAGACACTCGGCGTCCAGGTGGTCGGCGGGGAGCCCAGCCGGACGCTGTTCACCGGCACGGCCAACCCCGGGCCGGCGGTAAACGTGGACATCGAGACGGACAGCATCCACTTCACGGCCCTGAACGTGAACCGCTCCGTGAGCGCGCTCGCCACGGACCAGTACGGGAACGTCGTCTCGCCCGTGATCTTCACCTCCTCGAACTACAGCGCGCTCACGCTGTCGAACAACGGATACGGGACACCGACGACGCTGCAGTCGAAGCAGAACGGCACGTTCTTCATCGTGGCCACGGCGGGCAGCGTGGCGGACACCGCCGTGGTCGTCATCCGGCAGGTGGCGACGTCGATCACCTTCCGGACTTCGTTCCCCACCAGCATGAAGGTGGGGCAGGTGGTGAACATGAACGATTCTCCGCCGGACAACTACGTCATCCCCCGGGACTCGAACAACGTGATCATCCAGAACCCGGCGTTCACGTCGTGGTCCACGACGAATCCCACCGTCGCCACGATCAGCGCCTCCGGCGTGCTCACGGCGCACGCGGCGGGCACCGTGCGCGTGGTTCCGAGCATCGACGGGATCTCGGCGGATTCGCCCACGATCACCGTCTCGCCCTAGCCGCACGGCGCGCGATCGAATCAGACGGGCCCCGCATCGCGATGATGCGGGGCCCGCGTTTTTTCGTCCCTGCCCCGCCGGTTCCGCTCCCGGTAAACACAACCGCGGCGCCGTTCGTCTCATGGCCGCTCATCGAGTCGGCTCCACCCTCCCCGGACGAACGATGCCTTTCCGAACCCTCTCCCCCATCTTCCCTGCCCTCGCGGCGGCGGTGCTGGCGTGCGCGCCGGCGGCGGCGCAGCAGCGCGAGGACATGCCCGTACCCGTAGCCGCGCGCGACTCCGTCGCCCGGGCGGCGGCGGAGGCGGTGCGCGAGACGTACGTGTTCGCGGAGCGTGGCCGTGCGGCGGCGCGCGCGGTGCTGGACGGCGTGGCCGCGGGCCGCTACCGCGCGCTGGCGACCGCGTCCGCGCTGTCCGACACGCTGACCGCCGACCTGCGCCGCGCCACCGGAGACCAGCATCTGCTGGTGCAGTACAGCGTCCGGCCGCGGCCGGCGGTCCCCGGCGCCGCGCAGATGACGGCCGCGGACTCCGCCCGCCAGCGCGAGGCGGGCGAGTGGCGCAACTACGGCCTGCACCGGGTGGAGCGGCTGGAGGGGAACGTGGGATACCTGGAGCTGGGCCGCTTCGATGACCCCGCCCTGGCCGCGCCCACCGTCGCCGCGGCGATGGCGCTGCTGGCCGGCACGGACGCGCTGGTCATCGACCTGCGCGCCAACGGCGGCGGGCACGCCAGCATGGTCAGCCACCTGCTGGGCTACTTCGTGGAGCGGCCCACGCACCATGCCACGCTGCACCGCCGCGCCCCCGGCGACACCGCGCAGGCGTGGACGCCGGCGGAGGTGCCGGGGCCGCGCTACCTGGGCCGGCCCGTGTACCTGCTGACCAGCGCGCGCACCTTCTCCGCGGCGGAGGCGTTCGCGTACGACCTGCGCGCGCTCGGCATCGCCACCGTGGTGGGCGAGCGGACGCGCGGCGGGGCCAACCCGGGAAGCTGGCGGATGATCGGCGACCACTTCGGCGTGTTCGTGCCCACCGCGCGGGTGGAGAACACCCTGACCCGCGGCAACTGGGAGGGGGTGGGCGTGGAGCCGGCCATCGCCGCGGCGGAGGCGGACGCGCGGCGCGCTGCGCACGTGGCGGCGCTGGAGCGGCTGGTGGCGGAGCAGGGCGACTCGCCGCGGGCGCCGCGCTGGCGCGAGGCGCTGGACGAGGTGCGCGCGCGGGCGGCCGCATCGCCCCCCGCCCGGTAGCACGCCGGAGACGGGGGACGCGGCGGTGATGGTTGCGCGGCCGGAGGAGCTGGAAGCGGAGGTGGCCCGCGCCCGCGGCGGCGACGAGGGCGCCTTCGGACGGCTGGCGAACGCCGTGCGCGCGCAGGTGCACCGCTGGGCGCTGGTCCGCACCGGCGACGCGGACGAGGCGGAGGACGTCGCCCAGCGCGTGCTGATCAAGCTGCACCGCGGCCTGCACGCGTTCGAGGGGCGCTCGCGCTTCACCACCTGGCTGTACCGCCTGACGGCCAACGCGGCGGTGGAGCACGGCCGGGCGCGCACGCGGCGGCTGGAGGTGCACCGCGGCGCTGCGGAGCCGGCGCCGCTGACGCCGGGGCTGGAGGAGCGCATCGCGCGGCTGGAGAGCGAGCGGACGGCGGCGCTGGTGCGCGGCTTCTTCGGCGACCTGCCGCCGCGCCAGCGCGAGCTGGTGGACCTGGTGGACGTGCAGGGATACACGGCCGCGGAGGCGGCGGAGATGCTGGACCTGGAGCCGGCCACGGCGCGCGTGCACCTGTTCCGCGGGCGGCGCGCCCTGCGCGAGCGCATGCTGGCCGCGCACCCACACCTGTTCGGGGAGTGAGCACGATGGACTGCACCACCGCCCGCGCGCGCCTGCTGGAGGCGGAGCCGCACGACCTGCGCGGCCGGGGCGATGCCGAGCTCGCGGCGCACCTGGCCGGCTGCGCGGCGTGCCGCGCCCGCGCGGAGGCCGTCCTGGCCGGCTACGCGGAGCTGGACGCGGCGCTGCGCACGATGGCATCGCCCCGGCACCCGGCGGACGTCATCCCCCTGCGCGCGCGGCGGGCGCGGGTGCGGCGGTGGGCGCTGCCGGGCGCGGGGGCATCGCTCGCGGCGGCGGCCGTCATCGCCCTGCTGCTGGCGCGGCCGCGGGCGGAGCGCCAGCCCGAGACGACCGCGGACGACATCGCCAGGGCCATCTTCCCCCGCTCGCCCGTGGCGAAGGCGGAGGGGAAGAGCGTGGCCGTCATGCACACGAACGACCCGGGCGTCACGCTCGTCTGGGTCTACTGAACCGGGAGAATCCTCATGCGCAAGACGATCGGGACGGCGGGCGCGGCGCTGCTGCTGGCGCTGGCGGCCTGCGAGCGGGACCACGCGGGAACCGAGGTGCGCACCTTCCAGCTCCACCGGCTCTCGGTGGAGGATGCGGGCGCGCTGCTGACGCCGTACGTTCGGGAGCGCGGCTACCTGAGCGGCCGCGGGCGGCTCCTGACGGTGCGCGAGTCGCCGGAGCGGCTGGACACCATCGCGGCGGTGCTGCGGCGCCACGACGGCGCGCCGGAGGTGGTGTCGCTGCACTTCCAGGTCATCGAGGCGGGCGACTTCGAGGGCGGCGACAGCGCCATCGCGCGGGTGGAGGCGCCGCTGCGCGACATGCTGCGCTACCGCGGCTACCGCCTGGTGCGCGACGTGACGGTGCAGGCGGTGGAGGGGCGCGGCTTTGCCCACAAGGAGGAGGACGTGCAGATCGAGGGCGTGTTGACCGAGGTGACCGCCACCGGGCCCAATCCCAGCGTGACGCTGGACGTGGGGGTGACGATGGAGGACGGCGAGGTGCGGACCAGCGTGAGCGGCGCCCCGGGCCGCACGCTGGTGATCGGCACGCAGAAGAAGCAGGGCGGTGCGGGCGCGGTCATCGTCGCGGTGCGGCCCACGCCCATCGCCGCGCCCGCCGCCGCGCGCCCGTGAGCCGCGGGGGACGATGAGCGAGCGGCGCGTATTCACCTTCGACACCACGCACCACGCGCTCTGGGCGGAGGAGGTGGCGCGCGAGCGGCAGATCGCCGCGGAGGTGATCCCCGCCCCGCCGGCGGCGCGCGCGCGCTGCAACCTGGCCATCGAGACGCTGCCGGACGACGTGGACCGCCTGGCCGCCGCCTTCACCGAGGAGGGCGTGCCGTTCGCCGTGTACGCGGAGCCGGGCGGCGGCTGAGCCCCATCGCCCCGTCCGGGATTGCCGGGGCCGCGCGTTCTGGCCCAGGCTGCCGCGCGGAACCCCACCCGAGGTGAAGCATGCCCCCACATCGCCCGCCCACATCCCCCGCCCCCGCCGACCTGCTGCTCTCTCCGCCGGCGCTGGCGTCGCTCGCGCTGCTTCTGCTGAACGACCACGTGCTCAAGGCGGCGTACGGGAGCTGGCTGACGGGCAAGCTGTCGGACTTCGCGGGGCTGCTCGCGTTCGCGCTGTTCTGCCGCGCGATGCTGCCGCGGCGGCGCGCGGTGGCCTGCGCTGCGGCGGGGGCGGCGTTCGCGTTCTGGAAGCTGCCGCTCTCGGGGCCGCTGGTCGACGCGCTGAACGCGCTGGGGGCCGGCGTGGGCCGCGTGGTGGACGCGACGGACCTGCTGGCGCTGGCGGTGCTGCCGCTGGCGTACGCCTACGCGCCACGGCCGCGGGTCCGCGTACCGCTGCGGCGGATGCTCTCGTCGGGCGTGGCGGCGGCGTGCGTGCTGGCGTTCGCGGCCACCAGCCGCATGCCCGCGCCGCCGCTCAGGCTGGGCGGCGAGTACGCGTTCCCCGTGCCGCCCGACACCCTGCTGATGCGCATGTACGACCTGCGCCTGGACGTGGAGAACCGGGGCGTGCCGGAGGCCATGCCGGAGAGCGGCAGCCACAGCATGGAGATCGCGGTGGCGCCGCGCGGCCAGGAGCACCGGGCCATCGGCTTCCGGGTGGAGGTGCGGGAGGCGGCGGACGGCGGCAGCGTGCTCCGGCTCGGGAACGCCGAGCGGCGGTTCGACCACCGCGACGTGACCGAGGACCAGGCAATGCGCATCTTCGAGCGCCGGGTCCTGGAGCCGCTGCGGCGCAACGCCCCGCTCGACTCCCTGCCCCCGTCGCGCCGCGGCGGGCCGCAGGAGGGGTTCTACCGCCCGGTGCTGTGGTCGCCGGACGCGCTGTTCGCATCGCGGGCGGAGGTGGACGTCTCGCTCGCGGAGCCGGCGTACGTGGCGGTGGTGGAGGTCACGCCCGACGACGCGTGGCACGTCGTCTATCCCGTCGATCCGCGCGCGGAGGTGCGGCTGCCGCCGGGCCGCCACACGCTGTCGACCACCTGCGCCGCCCGGCCCGCCGCCGCCCCGCGCGTGGAGCCGGGCCAGGCCGTGGGACCGTGCGACGTGGCCCGGCGCGTGGCCGCGGCGGACGTGCGGCGCTGGAGCCGCTGGCACGAGCACCGCTGCGGAGGCCATCGGCCGGCCAACGCCCTCTCGGCGGGCCGGCTGGTGCTGATTGCCGCAGACGCCCCGCTGCGGCGCGCCGAGCTGCAGGAGGCGGTCGCGGACCTCTGCCGCACGCCCGCCGCGGAGCCGTACGCCAACCGGCCGCTGGGCCTGGCGCTGCGAAAGGTGGGCGTGCGCGCCTGGGCCGCGTCGGAGATGGTGCTGCGGCGCTGACCTCCCGCCGGCCGCTCCCCCCGTCCGACCACCCATCGCCCGTCCCGGCAAGGTCCCTGCGTTGGCGCCGTGCGTCGACGGCCCGGTGCTCGCTCCAGGGAAGGCATGCTCGAACGGCGGATCCTCACACGGCTCAGGCTCGCGGGCGCGGCCCTCGCGTTCGTCGTCGCGTACACGATCGGCGCGGGGGGGCGCCCTTCCGATCCGTCGAAGCGCGCTGAGCCGGGGCGCGTGGAGCGCTTCTTCATCCCCCCGGCCACCCCGATCCCCCCCGCACAGGTGGCGCGGGCGCAGCGCATGGCCCGCGCGTACGTGGACGACGGCGCGTTTCCGGGCGTGGTGCTGGCCGTGGGCAACCGCGGCCTGCTGCAGCTCAGCACCGCCTACGGCCGCACCGCCTGGGGACGCGGCGCGCCGCCCGCCAGCACGGACTCCACGCTGTACGACCTGGCCTCGCTCACCAAGGTGGTGGCCACGACGGCGGCGGTGATGGCGCTGGTGGAGGACCGGCGCCTGGACCTGGACGCGCCGGTGCGCCGCTACGTCCCCGAGTTCGCGGGCCGCAACAAGGACCGCGTCACCATCCGCCAGCTCCTGACGCACACCGGCGGCGTGCGCGCGGGGGCCTTCGGCATCGCCAGCGAGGACCCGGACGCGGTGCGGCGCTACCTGTTCCGCGCCGCGCTGGCCCTGGAGCCGGGCAAGGAGGTGCTGTACAGCGACATCGGCTTCGTGCTGCTGTGGACCGCCGCCGAGCGCGCCGCGGGCGAGCCGCTGCAGCGCTACCTCAAACGCCGCGTGTGGGGGCCGCTGGGCATGACGCAGACCTTCGTGGGCGTGCGGCGGGGATGCGCCCGCTGCGCGCCCACGCTGCAGCTCGAGGGGGCGGACGAGCCGTACCGCGGGGGATCGTACGACGAGGTGGGGCGGCGGATGCGCGGCATCGCGGGCAACGCGGGGGCGTTCTCCACGGGGCGGGACCTGGCGCGCTTCGCGATGATGATCGCCAACGAGGGGCGGCTGGGGAACGTGCGCGTGTTCCGGCCCCGCACCGTGCGCGGGTTCACGCGGGCGCAGCCGGGGGCGGGCACGCGCGCGCTGGGGTGGGAGGTGTACTGCCGCGAGGGCATCGTGCCGGACCACCGCACCTGCAAGCGGGTGCTGGCGTTCGGGCACACCGGCATCACCGGCACCTCGCTCTGGATCGACCCGGCGACGGGCACGTGGATGGTGCTGCTCACGAACCGCACCTACCTGCCCCGCTGGGACGCGGACATGCAGCCCATCCGCCGCCGCCTCTTCCGCGCCCTCGTCATCCCGCCCGACAGCAGCGCCGCGCGCTGAGGCACTTCGGCGCCCGGCGATTGAAATCGCGGCTGTGACAACGTGATGTCGGCCTGCGCCGACGGGTCCGGCGCGCCCGCGGCGTCTCGTGCACGCACGCATGGTCACGGAGATGCGGGGTGCGGTCTTGCCCGCGTCGCCGGCGCGGCGTAGCCTGCGGCCGAGCAGGTCCCCAAATCCCCCGGTCGTCCCTCCGCCCGCCTGCCGCACGCCGACTCCCCACGCACATGCCCGAGCTGCTGCGCTGCCCCACGTGCTCCGCGCCGCTGGAGGCGCCGGGCCGCCTGGACACCACCGCGCGATGCCCCTACTGCGGCACGAGCGTGCTGCTGGGCGCCGCCGCCGCCGCGGGAGACGCGCCGCGCCCGCGGTCCGCCTCCGTCGCGGAGGTGCCGCCGGGCGGCGCCCCGAAGAAGAACGCCGCCGCGGGCGTGGCCGGCTGCGCGGCGCTGGTGCTGGCCCTGGCGGCGGGCGTGGTGGTGGCCACCCGAAGCGGATCGACGCCGCCCGCCGGCCCGCCCCAGCCGCCGTCGGCGGGCGTGGCGCGGACCGCGGACCCGTCGGGCGGACCTCCCGCGCCGCCGCCGTTCGCGGACGTCGTGCTCCGCTTCGGCGCCGAGGGCACCGGCGCGGGACGGTTCGAGGACGCGCGGAGCGTGGCGGTGGACGGCGCGGGGCGGATCTACGTGGCCGAGTACAGCGGCGGACGGGTGCAGGTGTTCGACTCCCTGGGCACGTTCGTCACCCAGTGGATGGCGGACCCGAAGATGCCGCTGGTGGACATGGAGGTCGACCGCGGCGGCACCGTGCACGTGGTGCAGAGCGGCCGCATCCGGCGTTACGAGGGCGCCACCGGCCGGCTGCTGGGCACGGTGGGCGCCGCCGGCGAGAGCGTGAACGACGTCGTGCTGGCACTGGACGGGACGCTGTGGATCGCCACGGGCTCGGCGGAGGTGGTGCACCTCGCGCGCGACGGTGCCGTGCTGCGCCGCGTGGACCTGCGGCAGGCCGTGCAGGACAACGCCACCCCGGCGCGGCTGGTGGTGTCGGGGACGGGCCAGGTGTACGTGCTGGACCAGTGGACGTCCGAGATCTACCGCCTGGACGCGTCCGGGAGGTTCGTGGACCGCTTCGGAGGGACGGGCGACGGGCCGGAGCAGTTCCGCTCGCCGATGGGGCTGGCCATGGACGGCCGCGGCCGCGTCTACGTGAGCGACGTCGGGCGCGGCATCCGCGTGTTCGACGCCGCGGGCCATTTCGTCGAGTCGTTCGCGGGGAACGCGGTGGTGTTCGGGATGGCGTTCGACGACCACGACGGCCTCTACACCGCCCAGCGCAACAACCACGAGATCGTCAAGTTCCGCCTCCAGCGCTGACACCGGGCTGGATCATCGGACGGTGTCGATTCGCACGGTCCTCGTTCGACGCATGTGTAGCGACCGACGACCCTGACCAGAGAGGACCGATGAGAAAGCTGATCGTCTCCGAGTTCGTGACCCTGGACGGCGTGATGCAGGCGCCCGGCGGCAAGGACGAGGACCGGGATGGGGGATTCGAGCACGGTGGCTGGACGCTGCCCTACTGGCACGACGACATCGGCAGGACCTTCTTTCAGCTGCTGGAGGATTGCGATGCGTTCCTGCTGGGGCGGCGCACGTACGTGACCCACGCGGAGGCGTTCGAGCCGCTGCCCGCGGGCGATCCCTTCGGCGACGCGATGAACTCCCGCAAGCACTACGTCGTCTCGCGGACGCTGCAGGAGCCCATCTGGCGCAACACGACCATCATCCGCGGCGACGTGATCGAGTCGGTGCGCGCGCTGAAGGAAGAGCCCGGGCAGAACATCCTGACGGACGGCAGCAGCCAGCTCGTACACGCGCTGCTCGAGCACGGCCTGGTGGACGAGCTGCACCTGCTCGTGTACCCCATCACCCTCGGGAGCGGCAAGCGGGTGCTGCCGGCCGGCGTGCACGCCACCTTCGAGCTGACCTCCGCGACCCCCTACCCCACCGGCGTCGTCGGCCTGCACTACGCGCTTCGGCGGTAGCCCTGCACCCGCGCGGTCTTTGGCTGTCATTCTGAGGGAGCGCTGCGCGGACCGTGCTCATGCGCGTGACTCCGGCGCGACCGAAGAATCTTGCCTGCGTGCGGTGGGGCCCGGCGGCGCGCGCAGGGGCGTGCCTGGCCCCCGCCGCGTGAGGCGAACATCGGCCGAGGGCGGAGAAGATCCTTCAGTCGGCGCCGGAGTGTGGTGGGAAGACGAGGGGCTGCGCGGCGCCTCCTTCAGGATGACAATCGCGGCAGGGGGGCGGCTGATTCGAGCCTGCATTGGCGGCTCGCGGCATCACCGCATAGCTTTTGACCTCCCGCGTCGAACCCGTTCCCCGCACCACGCACGCACATGCGCAGACGTCATCTCGCTCTCCTGCTGCTCCCGCTGCTCGCCTCCTGCCAGCCGCAGGCGTCGCCCGCTCCCGCCACGGCAGCCGCCGCGCAGGCCGGCGCGCGCGAGACGACGGAGCAGGAGCGGGCCAGGGTGCTCGCGAGCATCCAGGGCTTCATGGACGCGCTGCGGAACAAGGACGCCGCGGCGATGGGCCAGCACGTGGACTCGCTCACGCGCCTCACACTGATCCGGCCCACGCGGGACGGGGGAACGCGCGTGCTGGTGATGACGGGCGCCGAGTTCATCCGCGCGGTCACGCAGCCGGGGCAACCGGGGGTGGACGAGCCCATCCGCAACCCGGTGGTGCACGTGAGCGGCGACCTGGCCACCGTCTGGGCCGAGTACCAGGTCCGGCGCGACGGCGCCGTGACGCACTGCGGCTTCGATGCCTTCCACCTGGTGCGGCGCGAGGGGCGCTGGAAGCTCCTGAACATCAGCGATACCTACCAGCCGACGGGGTGCGGCCCCGTGTGGCCGGGCTGACGCCCTCGACCTGCGCGCCAGGAACGACGCGGCCCCGCACCTCGCTCGAGGTGCGGGGCCGCGCTGCGTCCGTCAGCCGCAGAGGAGCGGGTTGCGGGTGTACGGGCACTCCGGGCAGGTGTACGGCAGGCAGAGGGTGACGCCCAGCGTCATCAGGCTCTCCTCGGCAAGCAGGTTCTCGACGTGGAACGACTCCACGCGCAGCTCCTCCAGCTTCAGCGCCAGCTTCTCCATCTTCGTCCCTCCTTTTTCGAGACTACCACGATGCACCGAGCCAGGGTTTTTCGTAAGCGCTTACGCGGTGCGACGTTAGCCTACCTCAATGCTCGTGCCACGGCCATCGTGCCCGATCGTTGCTGTGGATCGCCCGCAGTGAGCACGTGGCACGCGCTCCCAAAGGACTGCGCGTCGGTCCCGTTCGCGTGTGGGGCTACCCAGACCGCTTTCTCGCATGCCTCCTCTGTCCCAGCCCAACCTGGCGAGCGCCGCGTTCAAGGCGGACCCGTTCCCGTTCTTCGCGCGGCTGCGGGAGGAGGCGCCGGCGTTCCGCGCGCGGCTTCCCAACGGGAAGCCGGCGTGGCTGGTGACGCGCTACGACGACGCCGTGGCCGCGCTCAAGGACGAGCGGCTGCTCAAGGACCCCCGGACTGCGGCGCGCGGCGGGGGCAAGCCGCCGTGGGTGCCGGGCCTGCTGCGGCCGCTGACGCGCAACATGCTGGACCTGGACGGCGCCGACCACGCGCGCCTGCGGCGGCTGGTGCACAAGGCGTTCACGCCGCGCCGCGTGGAAGAGCTGCGCGGACGCATCGAGCGGATCTGCGAGCGATTGCTGGACGATGCGCTGCGCCGCGGCGGCTTCGACCTCGTCTCGTCCTATGCGCTGCCGCTGCCGGTGACCGTCATCGCCGAGCTGCTGGGGATTCCGCCGGAGGACGGGCGCCGCTTCCACCGCTGGTCCAACCGCATGGTCACGGTCACGTCCGCCGCCGGACTGCTGCGCGCGCTGCCGGCGCTGTGGGGGTTCACGCGCTACCTGCGCGCGCTGGTGGCCCGGCGCCGCACCAGTCCCGGCGACGACCTGGTCAGCGCGCTGGTGCAGGCGGAGGAGGCGGGCGACCAGCTCGACGAGGACGAGCTGCTGGCGATGATCACCATCCTGCTCATTGCAGGACACGAGACCACGGTCAACCTGATCGGCAGCGGCACGCTCGCGCTGCTCACGCACCCCGGGGAGATGGAGCGGCTGCGCGGCGATGCGTCGCTGCTGACGTCCGCGGTGGAGGAGCTGGTGCGCTACACGAGCCCGGTGATGCTGGCCACGGAGCGCTACGCGGCCGAAGACGTGGAGTTGGCGGGCACGCCGGTGCCGCGCGGCGGGCAGGTGCTGGTGGCGCTCGCCTCCGCCAACCGCGACGCGCACGTCTTCAGCGATCCGGACCGGCTGGACCTGGGCCGCGAGCCCAATCGCCACCTGGCGTTCGGGCAGGGCATCCACTACTGCGTGGGCGCGCCGCTGGCCCGGCTGGAGGCGCAGATCGCACTCTCCGCGCTGCTGCGCCGCGCGCCGGGCCTGCGCCTGCGCACCTCGCCCGGCGCGCTGCGGTGGAAGGGCGGCGTCTTTCTCCGCGGGCTGCGGGAGCTGCCGGTGGCGGGGTAGGACCGGCGCCGAAATCCGTCCGATCAGCGCGCTGCTTGTTCCCCCCTCAGCACATGCCTCCCTCGTCCGAGCCTGCCGTCACCCTGGTGTAGAGCGGGATCACCTTTCCCATGAACGCCGAGTACCACGCGATTTCGTCGTCGTTCTGGAAGGCGTGGAGGACGCCGGTGGTGGCGCGGTTGTCCGGCAGATTCTCGAGATAACCGAGGAACGGGTCGTCGGCGATTGCGCGCAGTGATACGATGTCCTCGCCGTCGATCCAGGGAGAATACGTGCGGATGGTTTCCTTCAGCCCTTCCGGCGCCGCCTTCGCGACGCGCTGGAAGATGGTGAAGTAGCTCGTGTCGTCGAAGCCGAAGTCCAGCGCCGGAGCGGAGTAGACGTCGGCGCTGGCGATCCGCTGGGCAGCCGCCGGCGAGCCGAGTGACTCGATCGGGAACCTCCGCGGTTCCGCCGTCGTGTCGATGGCGAGGGATACGAACGGGCAGGCGAGCCGTTCCAGCTGGAAGCGGATGTCCGCGTACGCCAGCTGCTTCACCATCCGCCGCTGGTGCGCCTCGAACGCGGCCTTCTCCGACGCCCGGTGCACGGCAAAGAGCGAAGACGCGGTGCCGATGACGAGAATGCCGACCGAGATCCATCCGCGCGTGGTGAACTTCAGCAGCCCCGGCCTGGTGTCGTCCCACGGCTTGCCGACGAAGCCGACCAGGGCGCCGACCAGCGTGAGAACGATCGAGAGGTACTGGTGCATGTGACGTTTTCCGGTCCGGAGGGTTCGTCGGGTGGGAGGGGAACGGCCGGGGCGCCGCGGGAGAGGAGCGGGCTGGAAAGTACAGGGAGATACGATTGCAGGTAAGAAGCTGCCGTTGCGGTGTTTGGTCGGGCGGCCGAAGCGGATGCCGACCAGGAAAACGGGACGTCGGCTTGCGCCGGGGGTGCGGAGCGCGGGCGGGCTCAGGCGCGGAAGTCGGATTCATCGGCCTTGACGCCGTCTGTTGGTGCCAACATTTTGGCAGCCATCCACCCTTTCCGAGTCACCCATCACCCTTGCCGATGTCCGAGCGCGAATCTCCGGCGATGGCCGGGCTCAGCCGCCGCGAGCGCCAGATCATGGAGGTGGTCTACGCCGCCGGGCGCGCGACGGCGGCGCAGGTGCACGAGCGCATCCCCGACGCGCCGACGGCGACGGCCGTGCGCACGCTGCTCCGCATCCTGGAAGCCAAGGGGCACCTGCGGCACGTCAAGGACGGCAACCGGCACGTCTACCTGCCCACCACGCCGCGCGCGACGGCGCAGAAGTCCGCGCTGCGCGACCTGCTGCGCACCTTCTTCGGCGGGTCGCGGCGGGCGGCCGTGGCGGCGCTGCTGGAGCTGGACGACCCGGACCTGTCGCCCGACGAGCGGGCCGAGCTCGCGCGGATGATCGCCGAGGCGGAGGCGCGCGGCCAGTGAGCGGCGCCGTGCTGGAGCTGCTGCTGGACCCGGTGCGGGGGCTGGCCTGGCTGTGGACCACCTACGTGGTGGGGCTGCACGCCACGCTGTTCCTGGCCGGCATCGGCCTGCTGTCGCTCGCGGCGCGCGGCGCGGGCGCGGAGGCGCGGGCGCGGCTGTGGGCGTTCGGCGTGCTGGGCCTGTCCGCGGTGACGGTGCTCTGCTACCTGCCCGTGGGCTGGGGCGCCGCCGTGGTGCCCGCGGGCGCCGCCGCGCCCATGCTGTCGCTCGGGGCCCTGGAGACGGCGGCGGGCGACGGCGCGGGCCTGGCGTGGGTGCCCGCGCTGCGCATCGCGTGGACCGCGGGCGTGGCGCTGGTGCTGGCGCGGCTGTGCTGGGGATGGGTGGTGATGGACGCCGTCGCCCGGCGCGCGCGGCCGGTGTGGGGCGCGGCCTGGCAGCGCAGCCTGGCCGACGCGCGGCGCGAGCTGGGGGTGCGCCGCCACGTGGAGCTGCGGCGAAGCGCGGACGTGCCCGCGCCGCTCACCTGCGGCGCCTTCCGCCCCGTGGTGCTGCTGCCCGCCGCGGCGGACGGGTGGGACGACGACGAGCGCCGGGCCGTGCTGCTGCACGAGGTGGCGCACGTGCGGCGGCTGGACTGCCTGGTGCAGCTCCTGGCCCAGGTGGCGTGCGCCTGGTACTGGTTCCACCCCGGCGCGTGGTGGGCCGCCGCGCGCCTGCGCGACGCCCGCGAGCACGCCTGCGACGCGCGCGTGCTCCGCGCCGGCGTGCTCCCCAGCCGCTACGCGGGCCTGCTGCTGCGCCTCTCCGACGGCGCGCGGCTGCGCGAGGCGGTGGGCTCGTGCGCCATCGCGGTGGCGCTGGCCCGGCCGACGGGGCTGCGCGGCCGGCTCCACGCCGTCCTGGGAGCCCGCCGCCCGCGCGGGCTGTCGCGCCCCGCCGCGGCCGCTGTCGCGGCAGCGTGCGCCGCTCTCCTGCTCGCGCTCGGCTCCCTGCGCATGACGCCGCGCCCCGCCGTGCTGTGGCGGGCGATGGAGTCGCGGGAGTGGTCGCAGCGCGCGTACGCCGGGCGCCTGCTGGCCCACCACGCGGACGCGGCGACGGCCGCACGCCTGCGCGCCCGCGCCGCCTCCGATCCCGATCCACGCGTCCGCGCCGCTCTCGACGGCGCACTGGCCGCGACCGCCCGCTAGCAATCCCGCCCGGCCGATGAGGAACATCGCCGGGCGGGTCCGTTTACGAGCTTGTGCCAAATTTTTGGCTGCCGTCCCGCTTCCACGTGTTGCCCATCCCACGGGTTCGTTCGTTTATCCCAGGTGGTAAACCCTCGCGCCGTACGCCTGTATCCGACCCCTGTACCCGCCGCCCCCGGGTCCCGGGACGTGCCGTGGATGCAGGCGATCCCGGTCGAGCTCCGGACGAGGGATGCGGCCCGGATCACCCCGCAATGCACCCGATCCGCCGTGATGATGAAAACATCGGCTTTTCAGAATTTCGTACGCTGCGTCCCACGCTCCGCCCTGCACCACATGATTGCCCTCTACGCCCCGCCCGCCTTCAGCATCCCCGAGCTGTCGGGCAACACCTTCCTGGAGCTGGAGATCGTCCGCTGCGCCGACTGGGGCAGCTTCCGCGAGGCGCGCGCGCGGGCGCAGTGCGCCATCCTCATCATCCCCCACCTGACGGCGGAACTGGTGCGCGAGCACCTCCAGATCACGGGCAGCCTGTCGTCGCTGCCGCCGACGGTGCTGGTCACGGAGACGGACCCCGCGTCGCTGCGCTGGCTGGCGGGGGCGGCGGTGCACGAGGTGGTGTGGCTGGCGCAGGCCGGGCGG